>DASPJG010000401.1:0-3698 GCA_035628755.1 Pyrinomonadaceae bacterium | reverse complement strand
AGTGCGCTTTGTGTTTGGTCAACTTCTGGCCTAAGAGGTCTGCGTAAGTGCCGGGATGCAAAACCATGAAGGGCGCGCCGAAGCAGGTAGAGAAGGTCGCTTCCGGTTCGGTGACGCCGCGCTCCGTCCCGGCGACCTTCGCCGTGTAGCCGGAGAGGAAGTGATACATCGCCTGTTCGGGCGTCAGGCGCGCGACGGGCGGCAGCACGCCGAAAGCGTCGGCGGTGAGCATGATGATGTTCTGCGGGTGTCCGGCGTGGCCTTCGGGCTTGATGTTCGGGATGCTCGTCAGAGGATAGGCGGCGCGCGTGTTCTCGGTCTTCGACGAGTCGTCGAGGTCGAGCGCGCGCGTGACCGGATCGTAGACGACGTTTTCCAGCACCGTGCCGAACATGCGCGTGGTGCGATAGATGTCCGGCTCGGCTTCGGCGGAAAGCTTGATGACTTTGGCGTAGCAGCCGCCCTCGAAATTAAAGACGCCGTCGTCCGACCAGCCGTGTTCGTCGTCGCCGATGAGCTGGCGTTCGGGGTCTGCCGAAAGCGTGGTTTTGCCCGTGCCCGACAGGCCGAAGAAGATCGCCACGTCGCCCGCCTCGCCGATGTTCGCCGAGCAGTGCATGCTCATCACGCCGCGCTGCGGGAGCAGGTAATTGAGAATCGTGAAGACCGACTTCTTCGTTTCGCCCGCATAAGACGTGCCGCCGATGAGGACGAGCCGCTGCGTGAAGTCCATCAGGATGAAGGTCTCGGAGCGCGTGCCGTCGCGTGCGGGGTCGGCTTTGAAACTAGGGATGTTGACGATGGTGAATTCCGGCACGTGATTGCCGATTTCGCGCCCGCCCTCGATGAACATGGTGCGCGCGAACAGGGAGTGCCACGCGAGTTCGGTGACGACGCGGATGGGGAGGCGGTAGCGCGGGTCAGCCCCTGCGAAAGTGTCCTGCACGAAGAGGTCGCGCCCGGCGGTGTGCGCCATCATGCGGTCGCGCAGGGCGTTGAAACGCTCGGTCGAGAATTCCTTGTTGACCTCGCCCCAGAAGACCTTGTCGTCGCTGTTCTCGTCGCGCACGATGGCCTTGTCTTTGGCGGCGCGGCCAGTGTGCTCGCCCGTGTCCACGATGAGCGCGCCGTGATCCGAGAACAGCCCCTCGCCGCGTCGTGCGATCTCTTCGTAGAGTTCCGGCGTCGAGAGGTTCCAGTAGACGTTACTGGCCTGCGTGATGCCGAGCGTGTCCAACCCCACGTCGTTGCGCCTGCGGCCATGATCCTGCGCGCCGGATTCCTTCGTCAGAACAGATGCTGCCATCTTCGATACTCCTTATTAATTGAACAATGAGGTGGGAACGCGCGAGAGATGAACGGAAGGCGATAGCTTTCGCTCCATCGTTCCGCCGCTCCGCTTATCGTTCCTTATTCATCGCCGGTGTTTCTTCTGCGTCGTGCTAACTCGCGCAGGGCGACGGAGAGGTCGCGCGCGGAGCGTTCGATGCGGTCGGCGTAGGCTTCGAGTTCGCCCGCGTCGTCGGTGTTGCGCGTGGCGACGCTGGCGAGCGCGGCCTCGATCTGCGTGTTGAGTCTCTCGGCAGCCGCTTCAGTTTCCTGTTCGGCGTTAGATAATTGCGGGGGATTGCGTTCAGGTTTGGTGCTCACAAAAAATGTCCTGCTGCCAGTTGCGCCGACGGCTCAGGGATTGCTGAAGTGAGACGCGACCAACGGATTCGAGTTTGCGCGCGAATATCGTACTGCTCGCGCGTTGTCAATTGGGAGTTTTATTTCGATTAAGCTAATTTCATACAACATCATAGCGTTTGAATCAAGTCGGACGCGCCCGCCCATTTTCGCCCGCGCGCCCGCGCCGGGAGCTTAATGATTCTCGCGCCGCAACTTGCGCCGTGCGCGCGTCGTTTGCTACAAGCTGAAAATCTTATGTGGACGAAACCGGGGAGGGAAGCCTTTACGCCGCGCGAGCGGAAGATCATCGAAACTCGCCGCACGCCCGAACAGGTGCAGCGATACCTGTCCGCGCTCCGGTACAACCGCGAGACCGGCGGCGGCACGCTGCGCTCGTTTCGCACGTCGCTGCGACTGGGAGAAGTTCACTGCCTCGAAGCCGCGCTCGTCGCCGCCGCCATCCTTGAGCAGCACGGCTACCCGCCGCTCCTGCTCAGCCTCGAATCGCAGGACAAACTGGATCACGTCGTGTTTCCGTTTCGCCGCCGCAACCTCTGGGGCGCAATCGCGCGCTCGCGCGACACGGGGCTGCACGGTCGTCGCCCCGTCTATCGCAATCTGCGGCAACTGGCGTGGAGTTATTTCGATCCTTACGTTGACTACACCGCGCGCCTCACCGGCTACGGCCTCGCAAACCTCTACGAGTTGGGCAACTATGACTGGCGTTTTTCCGCGCGGAACGTCTGGAAGGTTGAACGCTACCTGCAAGAACTGCCGCACCGCGAACTTAAATCTTCCGAGCGCAGATACCAACGATTGCTCGCGCGCTTCGACGCTTTTCGTCAAACGCACCCGACGGGCGCGCCCACCTATTTCGAGAATAAAGAAGACTGGATGTTTTGAGCCGCGCGGCTGGCTTGCTTCGTCTCGCGGCTTCTATTGCACCGTGTTGCCGGGGAGCAGCGAGCCGCGCCGGTCAGTGGCGACAGCCGAGCCGTCTTCGCTGATGATGCCGATCATGCCGTGGAAGTGGATGTCCGTGCCGGAGAGCACGAGCAGCACGTCGCCGGCCTTCACGTCGGGGTTCTTCAACTCGAAGCGCACCACGGTGGCGTGGCCGTTCGTTTGTTCGAGCGTCTCAAAAGTGAATTCGTTGCTGTCAACGACGAGCGTCTGCGAGTTGTTCGTATAATTCGCGGGTTCGGCCATAATGAAAAAATTCCTCTGCGATATTCGTCCTACATTCGTCTTGCGCTTTTGGCGTGAGAGTCTAAATCAATAATTGCCCGGTTGAAAAGGTCTGCCGTAAAGCTGCTGGTAAACCCAGCCGAGCACGCGCACCTCGGCGGTGCAGAGGGCTTCGAGCCAGCAGCATGTGAGGAAGATAGCGCGCCCGCGGGCGGTGGGAATCTTCGCCGCCTCGCCCACGGTTGACGCTTCGTCGCCCGTGTCGAGATGGTAAGCGTGCGCTACTTCCTCGTTCGTTTTGGTGGCATCGTCGAGCGCGTTCAGGAGTTGGCCGATCCAGCCGTGCAGCGCGCTCTCGCCTTCGTTCTCGACGATGGCCTGCATGATGCCGACGGCGAGCCTCTCCTCCGCGTTCGTGAACTCGTAAACTTCCTCGCCCGCGCGGCGGCTCTCCGCCTGCTTCCATTGAAAGACTTCCTCGACCTTCGGATGCCGGATCATGTTCACGCGCGGGTCGTGGTTGAGAAACCACTCGATGAGGTCTGCGAGCGAGGCCGGTTCGATGCGGCCAAGTTCGTCGCGTGCGAGCGGCGGCGGTTGCCCTGCCGCCGCCGCGTCGCCGCCTGTTGTCTGCGTCCCGTTAGATTTTGAACTGCTCATAAAATTAACGCGTGACCGCCTGCGATCCTTCCGCCGCTTCCGCCGCCTCCTCTTCCCTGATCCGGCGCAGGTATTTCCCGAACACGCCGTTCCACGCAGGGATAACGATTGAGACCGCGCCCTCGCCCTGCGCCTGACACGCAAGGCGGATGATGGGCTGCGGGTCGTCCGTGTCAATA
>DASPJG010000400.1:0-3007 GCA_035628755.1 Pyrinomonadaceae bacterium | reverse complement strand
GCGGATGCCGTTCTGCGTGAGAATGTCGTGCACCATCTCGGCCTCGGCGGGCGAACCGATGTTGTGCAACGGGACGAACCGCGCCTCGCTCCGGTCGCGCGAGGTCTCCGGCGACAACTGTTCGACCAACGCCATGTCGTGATCCGGGCAACGCTCGATGCCCTTCTCATACTCCGCTTCACACACGGGACAGAACATAGTTTTTCCTCAAAAAAGTTTCAGGTTTCAGGTTTAAAGTTTCAAGTCAGTCTAAGACCTACAACTTGAAAACTCAAACCTGAAACCTGAAACTTGTAACCTGAAACTCGCCTTATTTCGCCGCGCGCACGGCACGTTCAAACGGAATCGCCTCGAAGTGGGTCATGAGTTTGAAGGTGCGGAAACGCTCGTTGATCTCTTCGTGCGTGAGACGATCAACGCGCTCCGTCCCAAACTCTTCGACGTTGAACGAGGCCATCACCGAGCCGTAGATCATCGCGCGGCGCATGGTCGCCTCGTCAATCGTCTCGTGGCTCGCCAGATACCCCATGAAGCCCCCGGCGAAGGTGTCGCCCGCGCCCGTCGGGTCGAAGACCGACTCTAGAGGGTAGGCGGGGATGGCGAAATAAGACTCGCGCGTGAACAACGCCGCTCCGTATTCGCCGCGCTTGATGACGAGAGCGCGCGGTCCTGCATCGAGGATTTTGCGTGCGGCGCGGATCAGGTTCGGCTCGCCGGACAACTGCCGCGCCTCCGCATCGTTGATAATGACGACGTGGACGCCGCCGATGGCCTGCATCACGGCATCGGGCACGGTGTTGATCCAGTAGTTCATCGTGTCGAGGGCGACGAGTTCCGCGCCCGCCACCTGTTCGCGCACTTCCCTTTGCAGGTCGGGCTGGATGTTTCCGAGGAAGACGAAGCGCGACTGGCGGGACGCGTCCGAGAGTTTCGGCTTGAAGTCGGCGAAGACGTTGAGCTGCGTGTCGAGCGTGTGCGCCGTGTTGAGGTCGTAATCGTAACGCCCGCGCCAGAAGAAAGTGTTTCCGTTCTGCACGCGTTCGAGGTCGCTCGTGTCCACCTCGTGGCGTGCGAACACGTCCAACTCCGCCGCGCCGAAGTCTGCGCCGACGACGCCGACCACCCGCACGTCCGTAAAGAAACTGGCGGAGAGCGAGAAATGCGTGGCCGAACCGCCGAGCATCCGCTCGCGCTTCCCGAACGGCGTCTCCACCGCGTCGAACGCTACCGAACCAACAACGAGCAATGACACCTTATGTTTTCTCCTGTGAGTGAAATGGTCAAACTGTTATTTGTCAGTAGTCAGTTGCACGCGGCAAGCTGACCACGAACTACTGACGATTCTTATTTCTCGCTCGACTGTGGCACGGGTTCGCCGATGCTGCGCAATTCCTCTTCGGCGCGCTTGCGGAACGAGCTTTTGGGGTGTTCGTCAACGAGTTGCCTCAGGTACTGGCGCGCAAGGATGAGATACTTTTCCGGGGCGAGCGTGGGGGGCTGCTTGCCCTCCTTGCGCGACAGGCGCGCGCTCGACATGCCCGCGATATAGAGCACCTCGTCGAACTTGTCGAAGCGTTGAAAGACGGCCATCGTCTCCTCGCAACGTTGCAGCGCGCCGACGTAGGCTTTGCGCGTGTAGTACAACTGCGCCGCCTTGAGATTCTTCTTCGCGTCGGCCAGCAGCAACGCATCGGGCAGAGCGTTCGCCTCGATGTCCTGACCGGCGGGCTTCGACGAGTCCTGCGCCCGCGCCGCGCCGCCCGCGCCAAACGCGAAACAGATCAGGCAGCTTGCCAATAAAAGTTTCTTCATAAACACCTCACTTAAAAGAGCGTAAATCGTGAATCGCAAATCGTGAATCCTGAATCGAAGGAATCGGTTTTAATCTATTCACGATTTACGATTCACGATTTACGACTTTTCCCTGTCGCCGTACTTTTTGATGATCGCTTCGAGCTTCTTCGTTGTCGCCTCCGGCCACAAATCAGGAGCGGTAAAGATGGCGTTCTTCAACGCAGAGCCGCACGAGCAACCGCGCTCCTCCTGCTCGCCCAGACGCTTCACCGCCTCGCGCATGATGACCTGCGCGTTGCGCACGTTCCGGTTCAGGTATTCGACCACCGTCTCGACCGAGACGGCGTCGTGCTCCTCGTGCCAGCAGTCGTAATCGGTGACGAGGGCGAGCGTGGCGTAACAGATTTCGGCCTCGCGCGCGAGTTTGGCTTCCTGCAAATTCGTCATGCCGATCACGTCCATGCCCCACGAGCGGTAGACGTTCGATTCGGCCTTCGTCGAAAACGCGGGGCCTTCCATGCACAGGTATGTGCCGCCGCGATGCGCACGCACTTCAGCCGCGCCGCAGGAGGCTTCGAGCACGTCGCCGAGTTCGGCGCAGACCGGGTGCGCGAACGTGACGTGTGCGACGATCCCTTCTCCGAAGAAAGTTGATTCATGTGCGCGCGCGCGCGTGCGGTCGAAGAACTGCGTGGGGATCACCATGTCGAGCGGCGCATACTGCTCCTGCAAAGAGCCGACGGCGGAGGCCGAAAGTATGCGCTCGACGCCGAGCAATTTCATCGCGTAGATGTTGGCGCGAAAGGGCAACTCGGTCGGCGTGAAGCGATGCCCGCGCCCGTGGCGGGGCAGGAATGCGACACGCACGCCCTCCAGTGTGCCGACGATAAAGGCGTCCGACGGGCTGCCAAACGGCGTGTCAACCCGCACTTCTTCGATGTCTTTCAATTCCGGCATCTGGTAAAGGCCGCTGCCGCCGATGATGCCGATCCGTGCTGTGGTCATGCGTTTTCTTGTACCTGCTCGTAAGGGATAGTTTTCAATTTGCCCGCGGTTTCAACCACGCGGCACAGAGGGTCGTCCGGCTCGTGATAAAACAGGCAGAGCCAATTTTCGCGCGCGGCCTGCGGCAACAGACGCCGCTTCGCTTCGAGCGTCTCTACGGGGTAGAGATCGTAGCCCATGATCCACGCCAGCGCGACGTGAGCGCGCA
>DASPJG010000399.1:0-2480 GCA_035628755.1 Pyrinomonadaceae bacterium | reverse complement strand
AGCGGGCGTGCCGGGCATCTACTGGTCGGAGTCGCGCGACTTCGGGCAGAGCTTCGCCGCGCGCCGCGTCGTGGCGCAAGGGAAGGCGCAAGGCACTCCGACCCTGCTCGCGGGCAACGACGGCATGTACGTCGTCTGGGAGTCGAGAGAAGGCGGGGCGGCACATCCGGCGAGCGCGCGGATCGAACGCGGCGGCGAAAGCGTGTCGAACGTGCACGCCCTCGCGCGGGGCGGCGAACTCCCTTCCGCGACGACTGTGGGAGACGGGCGGCTCTTCGTCGCCTACGTCTCGAAGCGCGGCGACCGGCGCATGGTGAGTTTCATCCGTGCGGGCGTAAAAGACGCCCCCGCCTCTCAGGCAGAAAGCAGGAAGCCCGCGCGCGACGCGAATTAAACGCGCGGACGGAACTGTTTTCGCGCGCGCCTCCGGGCGATCTCGCAAAGGGCTTGACCTTGTAGTCGAGTACAGGGCTTACAATGCCGCGCGAGGGAGGAGAAGTTATATGCGTAAAACAATTTGCCTGTTGGTGTGGTCGCTCGCCCTGTCCGTGGTCGCTTACGCGCAGGAGATGAAGCACGGCGGTTACGCGGGAGAGGAGCGGCGCGAGATCAAGTCGCTCTCGGCGGAAGAAGTTGAAGAGTTGTTGAACGGCCACGGCATGGGGCTGGCGAAGGCTGCGGAGTTGAACCACTATCCCGGCCCCCGCCACGTGTTGGAGTTGGCTGCCGAACTCCAACTCACGCCGGAGCAGCGAACGCAAACGCAAGCGGCGTTTGACCGGATGCGCGCCGAGGCCGTGCGGCTCGGTCGGAGCATCGTCGAGCGCGAACGAGAACTCGACGCGATGTTTGCGAAAGAAGAAATTGACGCGGGCAAGCTGCGCGCGAAAACCTCGGAGATCGCGCAACTGCAAGGCGACCTCCGCGCCGCGCACCTCGCCGCGCACCTTGAGATGCGCCGCATCCTCTCGTCGCAGCAGGTTAAAAAGTATGACGAGTTGCGCGGCTACGGGGCGGCGCGAAAGACGGGCGGGCAACACGACCACAGCCACGGCAAACACTGACGGCGGAGAAAGAATCGAGCGACATGAGCGAAGAAACAAAGGCGTGTGATCTGGCAAACCGGAAATGCGTGCCGTGTCAGGGCGGCGTGCCGCCTCTCGGAACGGACGAGATCGAGCAATACCTCGGCGAGTTGCAGGGATGGGAAGTTGTAGAGGGGCATCACCTGAAAAAGAGTTTCGCCTTCCCGAACTTCCAACAGTCGCTCGCGCTCGTCAATCGGATCGGCGAAGTGGCCGAAGCCGAGGGGCATCATCCAGACATCTGCTTCGGCTGGGGGCGCGTCGAAGTGACCATCTACACCCACGCCATCGACGGCCTCAGCGAAAGCGACTTCATCCTCGCCGCCAAAATAGACGGCCTCGGATAAGAAACAATAAACGCGGGACGACGAACTAAAAGCAATGGCTTCCCGTTCGTCGTCCCGCGTTCGACGTTTCACTTCACCCGGCTTTTCTTCCGTTTCAGAAAATCAATCAGGACGAACTGCGAGAGGTTGCCGGGAGTGGCGAAGTAAGCTTTGCCGTTCGTCATCTGCGACATCTGTTTGACGAACTCGACGAGGTAATAGTCAGAAGCGAGCATGAACGTGTTGATCATGATTCCGGCCTTGCGACACGCCTGCACTTCACGGAATGTTGCATCCATCACGACCGGATCGAGTCCCATCGAATTTTTGTAGAGGCGTCGCGTGTCCGGCGTCGTCGCTCTCGCCGCGCCCGCCACACCCGGCGCAGCGCGTCGCATTCCGCCGCTGCCGCCGCTTCTCGCCCCCGCCGTCGCGCCGTCGAGAAAACAGGCGGTGGGCTTGCCGTCCGTCACCATCACGATCTGCTTCATCTCCTTGCGCTGCGCCTGCAAGAGACGGCGCGCGAGTTTCAAGCCCTCGGCGGTGTTCGTGTGATAGGGGCCGACCTGCGTCGTCGCCAGTTTTGCGAGCGGCAATTCCTCCGCGTCGTCGTGAAAGAGCACGACCTTGAGCGAGTCGCCCACATACTGCGTGCGGATCAAATGCGCCAGCGCGAGCGCGACCTTCTTCGCGGGCGTGAAACGATCCTCGCCGTAGAGAATCATCGAATGGGAGCAATCGAGCATCACGACCGTGGCGCACGAAGATTGATAGTCGCACTGGTGGACGTACAGATCGCGGTATTCGAGATTGAGCGGCACGCCCAGACCCTCGCGCCGGATCGCCGACATCAGCGTCGCGTTCACGTCCAGATTGATCGTGTCGCCGAACTCGTACAGCTTCGACGCCTGCGCCGCTTCGACGCCCGTCGAAAGATGCGGCGTGTCGTGTCGCCCGACGGAACTCTTGCCCATGCTGCCCAACAAGTTCCGCAGCGTCTTGTAGCCGAGAAAATCCAGCCCCTTCTCCGTCACCTCAAACTTCACGTTGCGCGGCGGCGGGTGCGGTT
>DASPJG010000398.1:0-6280 GCA_035628755.1 Pyrinomonadaceae bacterium | reverse complement strand
TCAGGGCGCGGCATGTCGCGGTTGGCGAGGAAGGCGAGACGGCGGCTGTCCGGCGACCACTGCGGCGCGCTTTCGCCGCGCTCTCCGTTCGTCAGTTTGTAAGACGCGCCGCCCGCCGCCGGGACGATGTGGATGTGCGTGTCGCGCCGGTTCTCTTTCCTGTTCCACTCGCTGACCGTGAAGGCGATCAACTTGCCGTCCGGCGACCACTGCGGCGCGCCCACTTCCCGCAGCGACAGCGCGTCCTCAATCGTCAGCTTCTTGCCCTGCTGCGCCGACGCCGCCGCCACCGCGCCGAGCGTCAAGATCACCGACAACACCCACACATACACCGTCGCACGTCTCATAGTTTCGCTACCTCGTCTCCTGTTTTGCGAGCAAACGTATACGGAATGCAGGCCGTAGCTGTTTCCATATTTGTGAATTGAGTGCACCGCGGGGAAAATCTATTTATAGCGCATCCCACTGGGAAATGCTCGAAAAATCTTTTAAGCTCGGCGCGCACGTTCAAGGCTCGCACGCGAAAGCCGGAGGCTCTCAAATTTATGTCGAACATCATTTATCGCGCCGCGCGCGAGGAAGAGATTCCGGCCACGCTCGATCTGTTTCTCGAAGCCGTCAACCAGCTTTACCGCCGCCACAATCTGGAGATGCCGCTGCCGCCGCGGCCGTCCGTCGAGGTCGTCTACCGGCACATCTTCAGGACGGGAATTTTTCGCGTCGCGGAAATTGACGGACGGATAGTCGCCATTGCCCACGCCATCGTGCGCGACGCTTTGTGGTTTCTTTCAGGCTTCTGGACGAGGCCGGAGTTGGTGGCGGGCGGCGTCGGCGGTGGCCTGCTCAGAGAAGTGTGGCGGGAGGGCGAGCGCGCGGGCGCGCAGAAGTTTTTCGTCTGGTCTTCGATGGATCAGACGGCGATTGCGAGCTATCTCAAAGTCGGGATGCTCCCCGGCTATCAGGTCTTCACTTTCAGCGGCCACCCTACCGCCCTGCCGGACGTCCCGTCAGGCTACACGGTCGAACCGCTCTCGCTCGAAGTCGCGTGCGGCATTGACCGCGAGGTGCGCGAGACGCGGCGCGAAGAGGATCATCGTTTCTGGCTCTCGGAAGTTAAGCTGGAAGGGCGACAGGTGCGGCACGCCGGGCGTCTCGTCGGCTATTACTACTTCAAGGGCGAGACGCTCGGCCCGGCGGCGTGGATGGAGACGAAAGGGGCTGCGGCGTTGCTGACGCTCGGTTGCCGCGAAGCGGCGGCGCAGTCGGAAACCGTTTCGCTGCGCGTGCCGGGCATCAATCACGACGCGATCCGTTTCGCGCTCAATCACGGCCTGCGCCTGAGCGGAGCGACGGCGCACCTGTTCACCTCCGCGCCGTTTGGCCACATGGAACGCTACCTGCCCTCCGGGCCTTCTCTCTTCTAGAGCCGTATTGCGATCACAAGAGGACGCCGTCACTCTTTACTACAGGAGCGGCGGCCTTTCTGTTTTTTCGGGGGGCTGCAATACCGGGTCGTATCTTCTACGCGGGCGCGGGGCGGGAGGCGTGGGGTTTTTGGTCTCGTCAACCTTTTTTTCGCCCGCCGCGTCGGTCGGCTGTCCGGCGTCGCGCGGCTGCGGTTCATCTTTCGGCTCTGACATACGGTGTCCTCGCTTTCCGGTGCGACGGGCGCGTCGGCGCAGCCTGCGCTGTTGTGCGCGCCCCGCGTCGTCTGCGTTTACGGAAGAGATAGTCGCAGGAGGGCGGCTTGCCGCCGAGCCGCGCCCTATCGCAATTACTGTGGGAAACATCACAAAGGAGAGCAGCAGAGCAGCCTTCGACAAACCTCTCGACAATGATTCCGCTCCTCTCATATGACCGCTGGCTCGCCGGCGGCGACGGACAACTTGCTGCCGTCGGAATGTGTGCGCACGGGATGCAACTCTGCGAAATAGTTTACTGAAACCACAGCCCTCCCGCAACGATTTCAGCCCGCCGAGACTTGACTTATGAGCCTGATAAATATTACTTTATGCCGCCATCTAAGTTGGTCGAGCCTCCATGAAGTTTTACCTTCATCAAGTTCAAGCAACATAGTCGCACTCCGCGCCTCCGGCTCAAGTCTTAATTTGAAGGGAACCGGCAGGCTTCTAATTTCCGTTCACAAACTTTACCGAGACGCGCTTGCTTTCTCTATGCAACAAGCAAGTTAGATAACGGTTCAGGCCAAGGCCATCGCTGACAGTCGAATAAAAACCGTTGCCAGAGGACGCAGCCAAAGTTGTGCCCGCGTCTGCGTCGTCTTCAGTGGATTGTGATTAGCTTGAGGGTTACGACGCATTTGTTCCCGACTTTATGAGCAAATCCAGTGTTCCCGCGCCGGAATTTCCGGGCGCTGCTTCCGCCAGACAATTTGTTTCAACGATAGTCGTCGAGACCTACCTCGATGCCTGTCATCGCGCGCCGGATTTCACTCCGGGCGATAATGCGTGCCTGCCCGCCGTGGGCTTGCCCGGTGTGTGAATTGCTCCGCCGCTTTACCTAAGGCATCGTTTTTGCGCAAGCGATTGCTTGACTACTACCAGTCGAAATCGTTTTTCACCGAGGAGAAGTTACAGATGAGTTGGAAAAAACGCACCCCCCTGCTTCTGATCGCGGGTCTGGTTTTACTAGGCTCGGCTCTGGCAGTCTTGCCCCGATTTAGTAATAAGGCTCAGGCCGTTCAAACATCTCAAGCGCCAGCGGCTGACCTGACGGCGCAGAACAGCGTCCCCGAAGCGGCAACGAACGCCGCGGTCGCACAGGAAGCACAACAACCTGCCCCGGCCATCGCGCCGAGCGCACCGGTCGTTCCGGCAAGCCCCGCGCCTGCCGTTGCGCCGCAGACGCCCGCGAGTCCCGCGAAGCCTGCCGCGCCCAAGAGCGCGCAAGCCCCGACCGATGCCACGGAAGTCGCCCCCGGCGATAGCGGCGTGGCGGCGACCGTCTCGGAAAAAGAGTTGAAAGCGGCGCGCGCCCGCAGCGCAAAGGCCGCGACGGCCACGGCGAAGAAGATGAACGCCGCCGAACTCGTCGCGCAGCGCGTCAGCGACCGGCGCAACCCCGTCAAGCCGAAGATCATGCCGGGCGAGCGTTTCGACAAACCCGCCGAGGCCATGAGCTGGTATCTGAAGAAACGTCTCCCCGAAGGCGAGACGGAACTTCCGATCGAGCGTTATTTCACGGCTCTCGCACAGATCAGAAACATGCCGCAGTTTTCGACGGCTCTGAACAAGGTTGTCGCCTCGAAGGCGAAGACCGGCAAGTCGCTGCTGACGCAGAAGGCCGCGGGCAAGAACGCGAGCGACGTGCAGCCTAACCTCGTCGGCGACAATCAGGCGGGCGTGCTCGGCACTTGGGAAGACATCGGCCCCGGCAACGTCGGTGGCCGCTCGCGCGCCCTGCTCGTCAACCCCACCGACCCGAACATCATGTACACGGCGGGCGTTGCGGGCGGCATCTGGAAGTCCGTTAACGCGGGCGCGGCATGGGCGCCGCTCGACGATTTCATGGCGAACATCGCCGTTACCTGCTTGGCGTTCGACCCGCTCAATCCCGACATCATCTGGGCGGGCACGGGCGAAGGCTTCTTCAACGCCGACGCCGTGCGCGGCGCGGGCATCTTCCGCTCCACCAACGCGGGCGCGAACTGGTCGCGGCTGCCCGCCACGGCCAACTCCAACTTCTTCTTCGTCCAAGACCTCGTCGTCAGCCCGTCAAACGGGAACCACATCTACGCGGCGACGCGCACGGGCGTTCATCGCAGTCTCGACAACGGCGCGACGTGGACGAACGTTCTTCCGTCGAACGCCGCCAACGGCGCGAACGGCGCGATGGACTTGGTGATGCGCACGGATCAGGCGACCGACTACATCTATGCCGCCGTCGGCACGTTTGCGCAGTCGCACATCTGGCGCAACACGGATGCGGGCGGCGCGGGCGTCTGGACTGACGTGTACACCGAACCCGTAATGGGTCGCACGTCGCTCGCCCTTGCCCCGTCGAACCAGAACGTCATTTACGCGATGGCCGCCTGCAACAATTGCCCGGCGGGCACGAACCCGAACTTCCCGACCGCCAACTATACCGACGGCCTGCTCGCCGTCTTCCGCTCCACCGCGAGCGGCGACACCGGTTCGTGGACGGCGCAGGTGCGCAACAACAGCCCGAACATTCAGGACACGCTCTTGCTCACGAACCCGGTCAACGGCGTGCTGACGCAGTGCGGCTTCGGCACGAGCCAGTTTCTCAATCAGGGCTGGTATGACAACCAGATCGCGGTTGACCCGACCGACCCGGACAAAGTCTGGTCGCTCGGCATCGACGTGTTCCGCTCCGACAACGCGGGCGTCAACTGGGGCGTCGCCTCCTACTGGTGGTTCCAGGGCAACGGCACGCCGCCCAACAACGGCGACCCGCAACTCGTCCACGCCGACAACCACATCATGGTTTTCCACCCGAACTACAACGGCACGACGAACCAGACCGTCTACATCGGCAACGACGGCGGCATCTACAAGAGCGACAACGCGAAGGTCGGTAACGTCGGCTACACCACCGGGACGACCCCCGGCGGCGGCACGGTCACCCCGACCAGCCCGATCTGCGGCAACGAGTTCACGCCCGGCGGGTTCTTTACCGTTCCCTCTCCCGTGATCTGGGAGCCGCTCAACAACGGCTATCAGGTGACGCAGTTCTACCACGGCCTGCCCTACCCCGGCGGCGCAACCTACTTCGGCGGCACGCAGGACAACGGCACGAACCGCGGCACGGACGCCTCCGGCCCGAACGCCTGGCAGCGCATCCTCGGCGGCGACGGCGGTTACGTGGCCGTCAACCCGTCGAACACGCAAGTGCTCTACGCGGAGAACACCGGCCTCTCGATCAGCAGGTCTGACAACGGCGGCGGCTCTTTCGTCCGTAAGACGACCGGCATCGCCGGCGACGTGTTCCCCTTCATCACCGTCTTCCGCATGGACCCGAACACCCCGACTCGCCTCTGGATCGGTGGCCGCTTCATGTGGCGCACCGAAAACTCCGGCGATTCGTGGACGAGAACGAGCAACGCGCAGCAGACCGGCGGCTCGATCACGGCGATGGCTATCGCGCCGGGCAACTCGAACCGCGTTATCAACGGCGCGGCCTCCGGCCAACTTCGCCGCACGACGACGGCTCTGGCTCTCGACGCGACGAGCGTCTTGAACACCGTCTGGCTGCAATCCTTCACGCCGCGCGGCAACGGCAACGGCACGATCTCGTGGCTCGAATACGACCCGCAGAACGAGTTGAATGTCTGGGCTACCATCTCGACCTTCAACGGCGTGCCGAACGCCAACGGCACTTCTGCCGGTCACGTCTTCAAGAGCACCGACGGCGGCGCGACGTGGGCGCTGGCCGACGGTACGCAGACGCCCAACAACCCGAACGCCATTCCCGACATCCCGGCGCACACCGTCACGGTTGACCCGACGAACTCGCAGCGCATCTACGTCGGCACAGACCTCGGCGTCTTCGTCTCGCTCGACGGCGGCGCGAACTGGTTGAAGGAAGTGACGGGCTTTGCCAACGTGCCCGTCGAGACGCTGACGGCCACCACGTCCGGCGGCAAGACGAGCCTCTTCGCCTTCACGCACGGGCGCAGCGCATACCGCGTCGCCATCTCGGCTTCCTGCGTCACGACCGTCCTGCCGACCAACCCGCCGAGCTTCGACAAGGACGGCGGCACGGGTACGGTCGCCGTGACGAGCGCGGACATCACCTGCGACTGGACGTCTTCGACCCAGTCCGGCTGGATTCAGATCAACACTGGCCGCACCGGCACGGGCACGGGCGCGGTCACTTACACCGTCTTGCCGAACGCCACCAGCAGTCCGCGTACCGGCACGATCAACGTGGCGGGCACGGTCGTCACCATCACGCAGGACGCCCAACCGGCGACGCCCAGCATCACCGGGCAAGTCACGGACGGCACGGGCGCGCCCATCGCGGGCGCAACCGTGACGCTCACCGGCACGACCGCGGGCGCGATGGTCACGAACACCGCGGGCGGCTACTCCTTCAACGGACTCACCGCCGGCGGCAGCTACACCGTCACGGTCGCTAAGGCTGGCGTGACCTTCGACTCGCCGAGCAAATCGGTCTCCAACCTGCAAGGCATCGCCGTGGAGAACTTCACGGGCTTCCTGACGCCGCCTCCGGCTGCGCCGGCCACGCAGGGCAGACTGATCATCAGCGAGTTCCGCCTGCGCGGCGCGACGAGTGC
>DASPJG010000397.1:0-4946 GCA_035628755.1 Pyrinomonadaceae bacterium | reverse complement strand
TTTTGCCGGAAGAGCGCGATCTGCGCGGCGGAGTTGACGTTGATGTTACGCGCGCCAGAGCCTTGCGCGTCACCCGTGAGGATGTCGCGGCTGCGGCTGCCGACGTAAGAGAGGTCGAGCTTCATGCGGAAAGGCAGCTCGCGCTGGATGCCCGCCGAATACTGGTGGATGTGCGGAATACGACGTTCGGGATTGGTGAAAGTGATGCTGCCGCCGAGCGCGGTCAACTGGCCGAGCGACGCGCCCGAAGGCTGCGCGAGGCCGTTCGGGAACGGGTTGTTGAATGCGTCGGCGCGCGGGATGAACTGATTTGCGCCGCCGCCTGTGAGCGTGCCGGTGAACGGCGTGGTGACGCTGAAGCCGGTCGCGCCGCCGTATTCCGCCGACGGGAAGTAAAAGAGTCCGTAGCCGCCGCGCAGCACGGTCTTTTCGTTGAGTTGATAGGCGACGCCGACGCGCGGCTGGAAGTTGTTGCGGTCGGGTTCAAACGCGCCGCGCGGTTGTCCGCCGACTTCCGTAAAGAGCAGCCCGCCCGTCAGGTTCGCGCAAGACGGGCAATCGGCCGTCGCAGCGTTCTGCACGGCGGCGGCCAGCGGGCTGGCCTGCCCGAAGGCGAAGCCGCGGTTCTGGCGGTTGAAGCGTTCGATGGGCGGTTGCTCGTAGTCGTAGCGCAGCCCCAGATTCAAGGTCAGCTTGGGCGTGACTTTGAAATCATCCTGAATGTAGGCGGCGTAATAACCCCACTGGAAAGTGGTGGGCGACAGGTTTTCCACCTGCGTGGCCGCGACGTTGCCGTTGCAGCCGCCCGACACGGACGGCGCGCCGAGCAGCAGGTCAGCAAAGGCCGCGCCGCCGGTCGTCAGGTTTTGCGGGTTGCGCGCGGTGAACTGGTTGGTGAAACAGAACGCGCCGCCGCCGAAATTGAACGAGCCGCCCGACTGGTTGACCTGAAAATGGCGGTACTCGCCGCCAATCTTAAACGTGTGCTTGCCCATGATCTTCGTCAGGTAGACGGGCAAACTCCACGTGTTCGTGATGTTCGAGTTCGGATTGCGCGAGCCGAATTCGGGGATGCCGCCGTTAGGGTCGTTGAAGCCGATGCGCGGCACGATGGAGACGGGGCGGGCGTTCGAGAAAGCCTGCGAGAATCCAATCGAGGTCGCATCGAACGGCGATGAAGGCTCGCGGAAAGCGGCTTGCAGGAAGCGCGTGAAGCCGAGGCGCACGTTCAGGATCGAGGTCGGCGAGATGGTCGTCGTCGAGTCGATGACCGCGCCGTAGTTTTCACGCACCAGCGGCCCTTGCGCGTCAATGCCGAGGCCGACGCGGTTGTTGCCGCCGAAGGCGAACTGGTCGCGGCGGTTGTTCACGAAACGGACGAACATGCGCTGGCGTTCGCTGAACGTGTGATCGACGCGGGCGACGTAGGAGTGGAAGTCGTCCGTGCCCAGCCCCTCGCTGAGGTAAAAGTTATTGAACCGCTGCGTCGGCGAGCCGACGTTCGGGAGCGAAAAGCCGTTGATGATGTTCTGGCCGACGACGCTGATGCGGTTCGCCGGGATGATGTTGCCGGGAAACGGGTCGCGGATGAACTGCCCCGGGTTATTCGGGTCGGGGCGCGTCGTCAGCGGGTCGAAGATCGTAACGCCGGACTGGGAGAAATCGCCCCTGCGTTCGAGCAGCGTCGGAACGGTGCTGAAGCCCTGCCCCGGCGACGTTTCCCTGTACTTCTCGGCGTTGAATAAGAAGAAGGTTTTGTCTCTGCCGTTATAGAAATGGTCGCCGCCCTCGCCGAAGCGGGGGATGAGCAGCGGCCCCGACAAGACGAAGCCGTACTGGTCAATCGTGTTGCCGCCGAGGTTCTCGCCCGTCACCTGATTTCTGGTGAAGCGCGGGCTGGCTTCCTGCCCGGCGAAAGGCCCGGAGGTCAGGATGCCGCGCGCGTTGTTGGCGAACCCGTTGGCGTTCAACTGGTAGCGGCGCGCGAATTCATAGATCGAGCCGTGGAAATCGCTGCCGCCTGATTTGATGGTGACGTTGATGGTGCCGCCGCCCGTGCGCCCGTACTGCGCGTCGTAGGAGTTGGTTTGAATTTTAAATTCTTCGGTCGCCTCCGCCGAAGGAATGAAGGCGATGTTGTTGCTGCTTACAGTGCGGGTCGCATTGGCGTCGGTGGCGGCGTTGTTCGCCACGCCGTCGAGTTGAAAATCGTTGTGGCGGTTGAGGCCACCGTTGATCGAGAAGTTCACGTTGTCGCCGTTGTCAAACGGGCGATTGAACTGCGGGTTGCCGTTGAAGGTGACGCCCGGCGCGAGCGTTGCGAGATTGATCGGGTTGCGCCCGACGAGCGGCAGTTCGCTGATGCGCGTGCTCTCAATCACCTGCCCGCGCGAGGCCGTGTCGGCTTCGAGCAAAGGCGCGTCGGCGTTGACCGTGACCTCCTCGCCGACCGCACCCACCTCAAGATTAACGTCGAAGGTAGACGTGGTGGCCGTGGATATTTCGACCATATCGCTCACCGCGCGCTTGAAGCCCGTCGCCTCGATGCTGACGGTGTAGCGTCCCGGTTGCAGGGGGGTCACGGTGTAGTTGCCTTCATCACCGGTGGTGACGGTGGTTTCGATATTCGTTTGCTGATTTTTGACGACGACGGTGGCGTTGGCAATCGCCGCTCCCGCCTGGTCGCTCACCCGCCCGGTGAGTGTTCCGCGAGATTCCTGCGCGAAGCCGGATAGCGCGAGACACAAGATGGCCACAAAGACAGCCGGCACACGCCGGCCAAAACCAGGGGACATAACTTTCCTCCTACAGAGAACTCAAAGGTGTGATGCGTTACTTAGGAATTGCCTGACACTGATAATGGAACGGCCGCAAGCTTCGAACAGGCCAAACCGGAACGGCTGATCTCCAGGCCAGAATGGGCTGATACTACCGACAAGCGAAGCAGGAATCAAGTAGTTTTTTCAACAGTTTAGAAATTAGTCCAGATGTCGAACAAAGTTGTAGACGCGACACATAATTTCGGACATCACGCCCCCGCCTCGAATACGCAAGCGCCGACGAAACAACAGGCGGATGCTGATAGACTTGCCCGCCACTGTTGAAAAACTAGCAAGCCCTAATCAACCGCGCTTTCGCCGATGATCCGGCGATAAACCTGCCGCGCATGTTCATAAGCCTTCTCCGCCGCGGGTCGCTCCGCCGGGGAAATATTCCGCGCCTTTTGACTCCAGCATTGGTCAACCGCTTTCAGACACCACTCGGCGCTGCGCCGGGAGGCGCGGACGGGCTGGCCGCCGACGATGACGAACACCGGGTTCGTGTGGGAAGAAGGGAGGATGCGGAGCGCGACCCAACTGCTGCGCTCGATCTCGATGTCGAAGCTCACGTCGCGCGCAATTCCGTCGGCGGCGACGTTCTTCCGCGCCACGGCGCGCCCGTTGACGATGACCTCGACGGGCACTTCCCGCCCGCCTCCCACGCGCGCTCGCTCGATGTCCCAGTAAGGCGTTTGATCATGCGGGCGGGCGCGCAGTGCTTCGTTCGGTTTCGCGTCGAGCAACGCCGCAACTCTGGCCGTGACGCGCACTCGCCCCTCGCGTTCGAGCCGCACCTCGCTCCCGCGCGCGCCCACCGGCAGATCGGCGACGCGGAAGTCCAACAGGTGGCTCTTTCCGTCCGAGACGTAGGAACGCCCCTCGCGCAAGCCTTCCACCCACGCGCGGTAATCGAGCGCGCCGTCCAGTTGAACATAAGAACGCCCCATGCCGAGGCGGTCGCCGTAGATGCACGGAAAGTCCGTCTCGCCCGCGATGCGCGTGCGGAAACCGCTGTTGAGCGTGTGATACCAGATGTTGAGTTCCCAGACCGCCGGGGTGTCAACCGCCGAGATGAAGTCCACGGCGTCGTGCGCCACGTCCACGATGTACTCGTTCGCGCCGATGCCGTCGAAGGACGGCATCTCGTAATTCGGCAACTCGTCCGTCCTGACTTCGAGACCCCAACCGGAGTGGGCGAAGCCGACGACCGCCCCCTGCGCCTTCGCCCACTTGAGAATCGGCAAGCCCCACGTCGGCCAGTCCTCGATCTGCTTCGCGCCGGGGTAGTCCTGATCCTTCAAGCCAAGCAGGTTGATGTGGCCGACGTGGCTCGAAGGGAAACCGGAAACCTCCACGTCGTAGCGCAGGAGGTTCGAGGGCGTCGAGAGTTTATTCAACTTCGCTTCGAAGAACTGCTTCTGGAAATAGTAGCAAGGCCCCCACGTCAGGACGTTGCCGACGTTCAGGCCTTCGCCCTTGATGTGGCGGATGATGTCTTCGGGAAAGACGCCCTGCGTCGGGGCTTCGTAGTGCGAGCATCCGGCGGCGTGTATGTGATGGTCGCCCGAATACCACCCGACGGCGGCGGGATTGATCCAACGCTTCAGTCTCACGGCCAACACCTGCGGCTGCGTTCCTTCCCCGACTCGCAACGTCTCACGCTGCACGAGATATTCGGGGCCGCGCGTGACATCCACGATGTAATCGCCGGGCGGCAGCCTCAGACGCTCGCCGTCGGCGCGGTAGATTTGCGGTTGGAAGGAGAAGTCGGGAGCAAGACGCTTGTACTTCGCAGGGTAGATGCGCTCCTGCCGGTCGCGGATGTGGAAGGAAGCGGTGGTCGGCGTGCCGTCCTCGTCAAGCACGCGCAGAACTACGTCTTTTGAAGGAAGACAGTTGAAGAGGATGGACACGTCGTTGCGAAAGCCGATGTCCTGCGACCCCTGCCCGACGTTGAAACTCACACGCGCCTCGCGCCGCCCGCGGTCGCGGCTATAGAGTTGGATGATTCGATACTCGTGGAGCAAACCCGACAGGCGCGGTTCGAGCGGCTGCCGGTCGAACATCGAAAGGTCGAGCCAGCGGTTCGCCACCTCGCTCGGTTTGATCGTCTGGGTGGGGCGCGGG
>DASPJG010000396.1:0-2480 GCA_035628755.1 Pyrinomonadaceae bacterium | reverse complement strand
GCCGCCGCGCGTCGTAGACGGCGAAAACTTCCCGGATAATGATCGGCAACGACCAACCATCCACCAGCAGGTGGTGGCAGTTCCAGACAAACCTGTAAACGTCTTCGCCGGTTCTGAACAGCGCGAACTTCATCAGCGGCGCGTCACTCAGGTTCAACCCTTGCTCCCGCACCGTTCGCAGATACGACTCCAGCAAGCCATGCTGCGCGCTCGCCTCCAGACCGCGCCAGTCCGCCTGCTCCAAACTTATTTCGACCTGACGGTTGACCACCTGAACCGGAGCATCAAGCGACTCCCATTCAAACGATGTCCGCAGAGAGGCGTGGCGGTTGACCACCTGCTGCCAGCTTTGCTCGAAAATCGGGATGTCCAGTTCGCCTCTCAACTCGCACGTCACCTGCGTCACGTAAACCCCGGTTCCGGCTTCATAGAGGCTCTGGAAGAGCATCCCCTCCTGCATCGGCGAGAGCGCGTAGATGTCTTCGACCTGCTTGCGCGCCCGCAGAATCCTGTCCAACTGCTCCTGTCTGAGTTTAGCCAGCGGGAAGTCCGACGGAGTCCAGCGAGGCTCGGCTGTGAGGCAGTGGCCGATGATCTCTCTTAACGCTTCGACGAACTGCGCGGCCAAGCCTTCCACGGTTTGACGCTGCAACGTCTGCTCGCCGTAGCTCCACGCCACCTGCAACTGGCCGCCCACGATGCTCGCGGAAACATCGAGCAGGTGCGGGCGACGCGCGCGCGGGCTGCGCATCGCTCCCGCGCTCTCACGAGCCAGAGCGAAGTGTCCTGTCTCGCTCAACGTCCCGTCGAGTTGCCCCAGATAGTTGAAGATCAACTCGGCTGGCGGAAGTTCTGCGAGTTGCGCTCTGATTGATTCGTCTTGGCTGAGGTAGCGAAGCAGGCCGTAGCCGATGCCGCGTTGCGGCATCGCGCGGAGTTGTTCTTTGACCTGTCGCAACGTTTCGCCGGGATGCCAGTTGCCTTCCTGTTCGAGCAGCACCGGGAAGATGGTGGTGAACCAGCCGACCGTGCGCGACACGTCGAGTCCTTCCAAAATATCTTCGCGCCCGTGTCCCTCTAGATCGATCAGAAACCGCCGCTCTCCCGTCCAGTTCGACAGGGTTCGCACCAACGCCGCCAGCAGCACGTCGTTGATCTGCGTATGGTAGGCCGCGCCGACTTCGTGCAGCAGCGCGCGCGTCTCCTCGACGCTCAACGAACTGCTCAGACGACGCTCGTGCAGCACCGTATCTACGCCCTCGCCGCTCGTCTCGCGGGGCAGCGGCTTGACGTGTCGCCGCGCCTCCGCGCGCCAGTAGCCCGCCTCCGCTTCGACGCTCCGCGTCTGCGCGTGCTGCGCCAGACGCTCCGACCATTGCTTGAACGAGGTGGTCTTCGCTCCGAGATTGATCCGCTCGCCCGCCAAGCTCTGGCGGCAAGCCTTTTCCAAATCTTCGAGCAGGATGCGCCACGACACGCCGTCAACGACGAGGTGATGAATGATGATCAGCAGCCTGCTGCGCCTTCCCTCCCCGGCCTCGAACAGCGCAACCTTCAGGAGCGGCCCTGTTGTCAGGTTGAGGCTCTGCTGCAACTCCGCCGCTTTGCCTTCAATCGCCCGTCCCTGTTCCTCCGCCGGAAGGTGCGAGAGGTCAACCCGCAGGAACACCTCGGCCACGTCCGCCTGCCCGCTCAACTGTTGCCAGATGCCCCGCTGCTTCTCGAACCGCAGCCGCAACGCATCGTGCTGTTCGAGGATGCGTTCGATGATCTGCGGCAGCCGGGAGGTGTCGAAGGGCTGCGTGATTTCAAGCGTGAGCGCCTGATTGAAGTGGTGCGGGTCGGCAAACTCCTGCTCGAAGAACCAACGCTGGATCGGGGTCAGGGCAAACGCGCCGACGACCGCTCCTTGCTCGGCTTCAACCTGCGGCGCGGTCTCGGCGGCGTTAGCGAGTTGCGCGATGGTTTGATATTGAAAAATCTGTTTGGGTAAGAGCCGCAGCCCTTTCTCGTTGGCTCTGGAGATGACCTGAATGCTGAGAATGGAATCCCCGCCCAACTCGAAGAAGCCGTCGTGGACGCCGATCCGCTCGACCCTCAGAACATCCGACCAGATGTCGGCCAGCACGCGCTCGGCTTCCGTGCGCGGCGCGACGAACTGCGCCTTCAATTCCGGTCTGGCATAGTCGAGCGCGGGCAGCGCGCGCCGGTCGAGTTTCCCGCTCGGCGTCAGCGGGAGAGACTCGATGAAGACGAACGCCGCCGGAACCATGTAGTCCGGCAGACGCTCTTGCAGGAACTCGCGTAGCTGGTTGATGTTGGGAACGGCTTCGCGCGTGGCGACGAGGTAAGCGGCCAGACGCTTGTCTCCCGGCACGTCTTCCCTGAGCACAACGGCCACTTCTCTGATCGACGGGTGGGCGGCGAGCGCAGTCTCAATCTCTCCCAACTCGATCCGAAAGCCGCGCAGTTTGACCTGC
>DASPJG010000395.1:0-3463 GCA_035628755.1 Pyrinomonadaceae bacterium | reverse complement strand
GCATCTCAAGGCGGGCGGCTCGATCATCAACACGACCTCGGTGACGGCCTACAAAGGCAGCCCCGAACTGCTCGACTATTCCGCGACCAAAGGTGCGATTGTCGCTTTCACACGCTCGCTCTCGCAGTCGCTCGTGGAGCGTGGCATCCGCGTGAACGGGGTCGCGCCGGGGCCGATCTGGACGCCGCTTATTCCTTCGACTTTCCCGCCGGAGAAAGTCGAATCGTTTGGCGGGGACGTGCCGATGAAGCGACCGGGGCAGCCCGAAGAGGTCGCGCCCGCCTACGTCTTTCTCGCCTCCGACGACGCCTCCTACATGGCCGGGCAGATTTTGCACCCGAACGGCGGCGAGGTGGTGAACGGGTAGAGAGAAGGAACGGCGGATAAGGTAAGCAGAAGAAAAGCACTCAAGAGATTGAGTGCTTTTCTTCTGCTTATGCCTTTATTTAAACGTGCGGCGGAACAGAGCGATCATGTCTCCGAAAGCCGCGTCGGTCGCTTGCGGGTCGTAGCGTGCGCCCTCGTCGCGCATGAAGGCGTGCTCCGCCGGGTAGAGTTTGAAAGAGTAATTTACCTGCGCCTGCCGGAGCGCGCTTTCTATCTTCGCGCGGCCATCTTCGGGCACGTGCGGGTCGAGCGTGCCGAAGACCATCAGCAACTCGCCGCGAATTTCCGGCGCGCGTTCGAGCGAGCGGGCGTCTGTCTCCCGACCGAGCTTGCCGTTGTGGATTCCAGTCCCGTAAAAGCAGGCGGTGGCGCGCACGTCCGGTTGGAGCGCGGCGCGAAAGGCGAGGTGGCCGCCGAGACAGAAACCCGCCGCGCCGAGTTTGCCCGGCGTGACGCGCGGGTGCGCGGCGAGATAGTCGAGCGCGGCGCGGCAGTCGGCGTCGAAGTCCGCGACGGAAGTTTGCGCCGCGCCTTCGAGACCGCGCGTGCGCCCCGCGTCGTCGAAGGGGATGACCGTGCCGGTCGGTTCGTGGCGGTGATAAATTTCGGGCGCGGCGACGACGAAGCCATAACCGGCGAGCCGCTGGCAGGCGCGCAGCATGGGCCCCGTCAGTTGGAAAATGTCCGAGTAGAAAACCACGCCGGGATACGTCCCCTCCGGCTTCGGCGCGGCCAGAAATATGCGCATCGGGCTGCCGCCGACATCAATCTCAACATCGCCCGTCGTGATGATCATAAACTCACCTCGAAAATTCTAACGACCGCCTGAAATTTCCCCCGCGCCTTGCGCCTTAACTTTGCGCTTCGGGCGTGAAGCGCATTTCACGCCCGAAGCGCAGAGGATTAACGCGGAGTCCGTTGTTTGATCACCAACCGTTAATCGCGCAGGTCGGCGGTGTCTCTAAACTGCGGCGGGCGGCGGTGCTTGGTGGCCTGCTCAAAGGCGTAGGCCAGACGGATGAGCACGGGTTCGCTGTAGGCTCTGCCGAAGAAGGAGATGCCGACGGGCAGGCCGAAGACGTAACCGGCAGGTACGTTGATGTTCGGATAACCGGCGACGGCGGCGGGCGTGGAACTGCCGCCCGTGTAGTGGTCGCCGTTGACGAGGTCGGTCGTCCAGGGCGGCCCCCCGGTCGGCGCGATGATCGCGTCGAGGCGGTGTTTGTTCATCGCGGCGTCGATGCCTCCGGCGCGCGAGAGACGGTGGTTCTTGGCGAGCGCGGCGAGATAGGCTTTATCCGTGAGCGCGCCTTTCGCCTGCGCCCTGATGAAAATCTCCTGCCCGAAATACGGCATCTCGCGCTCGCGGTTGCGCTCATTGAACTCGATCAGCTCTTTGAGCGAGCGCGGCACGCCGCCGCCGCGCTCGGCCAGATACTTGTTGATGTCGGTCTTGAACTCGTAGAGCAACACTTCGAACTCCGAGTCGTCGTACTTGCCATGCGACGGCAGATCAGCCGGGTCAACGAGAATCGCGCCCGCGCCCTTCAACGCGTCAATCGCATCGCTCATCAGCTTGTCCACGCGGTCGTTGAAGCCGAAGAACTTGCGCGCCACGCCGATGCGCGCGCCGCGAAGTCCGGCAGGGTCGAGGAAGCGCGTGTAATCCGGGTGAGACTTGCCGCGGCTGCCTTGCGTCGCCCGGTCGCGGGCGTCAATGCCTGCGAGCGCGCCGAGCAGCGTTGCAGCGTCGGCCACGGTGCGCGCCATCGGCCCGGCGGTGTCCTGACTGTGCGCGATAGGGATGATGCCGGAACGGCTGACGAGGCCGAGCGTGGGCTTGATGCCGACGATGCCGCTCGCCGAAGAGGGGCAGACGATGGAGCCGTCCGTCTCCGTGCCGACGGCGGCGGCGGCGAAGTTGGCGGCGACGGCGACGCCCGAACCGGAACTCGAACCGCACGGGTTGCGATCGATGGCGTAGGGGTTGCGCGTCTGCCCGCCGCGCCCGCTCCAACCGCTCGACGAATGGGTCGAACGAAAGTTTGCCCACTCGCTCAGATTCGTCTTGCCTAAGATGACCGCGCCAGCCTCGCGTAGGCGCGCGACGATGAAGGCGTCGCGCGGCGCGGGCGTGCCGACGAGGGCGAGCGATCCGGCGGTGGTCTGCATGCGGTCGGCGGTGTCAATGTTGTCTTTGAGCAGAACGGGGACGCCGTGCAGAGGCGAACGCACGCGCCCGTCCTTGCGCTCGCGGTCGAGCGCGGCGGCGAGCGAGAGCGCGTCGGGGTTGAGTTCGATGATGGAGTTGAGCGCGGGGCCTTTGCGGTCGAAACGCTCGATCCGCTCGATATACTTTTCCGCCAACTCGCGCGCCGACCACTTCCCGCCGCGCATTCCTTCCTGCAAGCCTGCGATGGTCGTCTCTTCGAGTTCGTCCGCGTTCGGCGCGGGCGCGGAAGACGCGAACGCGGAGAAGCCTTCCGGCGTGCGCGCCAGCGCAGCGGCGGCGACGCCCAGCGTCAGCCCCGCGCCGATAAACTTTCTCCGGTTGATGTTCGAGTTGCGATCTTTTTCTTTACTGTGGCTCAAGGCTCTCTCCTCCCGGCGGCAGCCGGATGCGCGTCTCCGTAAAAATGAATTGGCCGATGCAGCTTGAAGGCGGCTGTCTGCCGAAGACGGTGGCGGTACGGACGAGAATATATCCGCAGACCCGGACGCACCGCAACCGCCTTCGCGCGCACACGCAGCGCACGCAGGCCGCGCCGCATGGCAACCGGCCTGACGGGCGTGGCAACTAAGCTGCGACCGACACGACGGCAACTAGCCTTGACGCGCAGGAGCGCGTTCGCCGGTCGGCAACTAAAGATTCCGACGGGTTGACGCCTCGCGCCCGCGAATCTTGACAAGCGACGGGTCGTGCCATACTTTGAGCGCGACCACAGAGCGCGCGCCTGCGCGAATCGTTCCGCCATGCGTTAACTTCATCCGCGGTCGTCTTGCTCGCGCCACGCTTCGACACGCTTTGATTCACGCTTCCTCGCCAATTTGATAACGACTGAACGGTCACACACAC
>DASPJG010000394.1:0-2656 GCA_035628755.1 Pyrinomonadaceae bacterium | reverse complement strand
GGACGGGCGAAAAGGCGCGTCCGGCGGTCGTTCGTAAAGGCTGATACGCGAAAATGCGCGCCGGGGTTTGCCGGAATTTCGGCGTGCGTCCGGCGTCAAACGCGAGCAGGGCGAAGAGGCGCGTCCGAATTTATGGAAGCTCAGAACAGCATGGCGAGCAGGGCATCAGGCAGGCTGGCGAGATAGGCGATGGCGGCGTCGGTCTGCGGCCAGCCGAGGGCGGAGATGCCCGTGGCGGCGTGGACGAACATGAGCGCGAAGTAGAGTCCGAGTACGAAATGCAGGCCACGCCGCGCGAGCGTGAGGTGCGACCAGCGATAGAGAACGAAGGCGACCGACGCGCCGACGAGCAACTTGGTGGCGAGAAAAGGGGCGTTGCCCGCGTCGAGCAGGTAAGCCATCAGGCCGTTGCCTTCCGTCGCCAGCCCGTTACGCACCCACACGATGGTCAACTGCGCGTCGAGCCAGTTCAGCAGAAACAGCAGCAGGCATTTCGTCAGTGCGCTCATCGCTCGCGGAGTCTCCTTGCACTTGGACTAACTTTGTTTAACCCTGCCCTCTAACGATTGAACCCCCAGCTTATTAGGCTGGGGGTTCGCTCAGGCTACGGGAGAAACGAATTCGCTTCGTTGTATCAACTAGAAAGTGCGAATGCCCCGCGCCTTCCTAAAACTCGTAAATCGTGAATCGTCAATCGTAAATAGATTAAGTCAGGTTTTCTCTATTCACGATTGACGATTCACGATTTACGGCTTTCCTTACTCCAACTCGATGCCGCGCTCTTTGGCGATGCCGCGCGCTTTCATCACGATGTCGTCGTCGACGGGTTCGTCCGTGTCGCCCGTCATCCAGCCCTGCACCTCTTCGATGGGACGACCGAGCGCGACGGCCAAACGCTCGTCGTCCGACTCGAACCCCTGATCGCGCAGCCGCCGCAAAATCTCGCGCCCGCCCGTTTCCGTCGTCCCGCGGTCGTCAACCGCCTGCTCATTTCTCTCTTCCATGTAGGTTCCCCTTTTCGCTTCGTTATGCCGTCGCTTCCGACGATTGCGATTCGTCGCCGATGGTCGCGTCGTAGCCCAAATCCTGAATCTTCTTGATGAGCGTTTTTTCCTGCACGACCGCATCGTCGTAAGCGACGTTGGCGGTCTTGCCGCCGTAGGTCACGTCGGCACGAAAGACACCGGCGGTCGTCTCCAACGTCTCCTTGATGTCCACCGCGCACGACTCACAGTGCATGCCTTTAATGTGAAATTCCGACTCCCTCATCTTCCACCTCCCTCGTCCGAGCCGACAGACCGACCGCGACCGTGTAGACGGCGAATAGATTGCGACCGATGCCCGCGCCCCGTTCGTTAGATTGTCATCTTGCTTGATGTGGGGCGTATTATACAGCACAACCGAGATGAGCGAGCAACCGCACGGCAGCATGAAGATCGCGGAGGCGTTAACGGAAGCCTCCGCCGCCCTGCGCGCGGCGGGCATCCGTGAAGCGCGCCTCGATGCCCGCGCGCTCCTTTCGCACACGCTCGCGCGCGACCACGCCTTCCTCGTCGCACATTCCGAAGACGAACTTGAGCCGCACGCGCTCGCCCTCTTTCGCGAGCGCATCCTTCGGCGCGCGACGGGCGAACCGGTGCAGTACATCACCGGGCGGCAGGAGTTTTACGGCCTCGATTTTGAAGTGACCCCGGCGGTGCTCATCCCGCGCCCCGAGACGGAGTTGCTGGTCGAGGTCGCGCTCAAACTATTGCGCGAGACGGAAGCCGCGCCGCTCGTCTGTGATGTCGGCACGGGTTCGGGCTGCATCCCCGTCGCGCTCCTGCACGAACGCAGGGACGCGCGCGCCTTCGGCCTCGATATCTCGCCCGCCGCGCTCGCCGTCGCCGCACGCAATGCCGCGCGCCACGCCGTCGCAGAACGCTTGACGCTCCTCGTCTCCGATTGCTTCGACGCGCTCGACGCCAGCGCGCGCGCTCACACCTTCAACGTGATCACGTCGAACCCGCCGTACATCAACGAGAACGACTTCGCGCACCTGCAACGCGAAGTGCGCGAGCACGAGCCGCGCCTCGCCCTGACGCCCGGCGGCGACGGCCTCTCCGTCATCCGCCGTCTCTGCGCGGAAGCCCCGCGCTTTCTCAAGCCGGGCGGCCACCTCATCTTGGAGATCGGTTACGACCAGCACGAAGCGGTCGCAAGCATCGTTGACCGAAACGTCTGGACTCTGCTCGACATACACCGCGACCTGCAAGCCATCCCGCGCATCGTCTCGCTGCGCCTGCTGCGCGCCCCGGCGCGCGAATGAAACTTCAGGCCGCCATCTGGTCGCCGTCCGGTCGCCGTGTTAAAATCCGTCAACTTTAAATCGCAGCCGCAGACAATATCGATCTGGCAACGTCACGGGGCACAATTTGCTGACGGCTAACAACCAACAACTTCTCTATGGATAAATTTCGCATCACAGGCGGGAGCGCGCTGCGCGGTCGCATCAACGTGAGCGGCGCGAAGAACTCCGCCCTGCCGTGTATGGCCGCCGCGCTTTTGACGGGCGAGAGCGTGACGCTGCACAACGTCCCTTACGTCCGCGACATCATCACGCAGCGACGACTTCTGGAAGACCTCGGCGCGCACGTGCTGACGCCCGAATTGCGCA
>DASPJG010000393.1:0-11741 GCA_035628755.1 Pyrinomonadaceae bacterium | reverse complement strand
CTGCCCACGCTGGAATTGCCGGTCGGCAGCAGCTTCGGAGGCAACAACGGCAAGTCTGTCGCAGCGCACACGGCGACAGCGGCGGTCGCGCCGCCGCGTCGCCTGTCGTGGCGCGCGGCTGCCGCCGTGCTGTTCGTGGTGCTCGCGGCGGTCGGCGCGGGCGCGTTCTTCTACGCGAAGCGTCCGGGCAAGACGGGCGCGACAGCCGCCGCCGCCGTGAATCTCCTGCGGCTGACCACCGAGATCGCGCACGACTGGCATCCCGACTACTCGCCCGACGGCTCGCGCATCGCCTTCGCCAGCAACCGCCACGGCGCGAACGAAATTTACGTGATGAACGCCGACGGCTCGGGCGTGCGCCGCCTCACTTTCAACACGACCGAAGACGACTGCCCCGCGTGGTCGCACGACGGGCGGAAGATCGCTTTCCAGAGCCGACGCGACGGCCAGATGGAAGTCTACGTGATGGACGCCGACGGCTCGAACCAGCGCAATCTCACGAACAGTCCCGGCGAGGACACGCGCCCCGATTGGTCGCCCGATGGCCAGCGCATCGTCTATAGCAGCAACACGCTCGACGCCCCGACGAACTATGACATCTTCACGATGCGCGCCGACGGCACGGACAAAATTAAACTGACCGACAACTCCAGCTTTGACAGCGACGGCGCGTGGTCGCCCGACGGCCAGAAGATCGCTTTCACCAGCGACCGCGATGGCAAGTCTTACGAGATTTACGTGATGAACGCCGCCGACGGCTCGGACGTGCGCAACCTGACGAACCACCCCGGCGACGACGCGAAGCCCGCCTGGTCGCCCGACGGCAAACACATCACTTTCGGGGGCAACCGCCCGAACAAGACCGACTTCCCCGCCGTCTACGTGATGAACGCCGACGGCCACGACCAGCGGCTCATCACCGCCTCGCGCACCTTCGACGACGAACCGGCGTGGTCTGCCGACGGCCAACACATCGCCTTCCAGACGCAACGCGACGGCAACTTTGAAATCTACCTCGCCAACGCGTTCCCCGCCGATAACGCCGATGCCGCCAAAGGCGATAAGAAGATGCGCTCGCTCGCCGTGCTCCCCTTCTCGACCGTCGGCGCACAGGGCGACGAGCAATATCTCGGCGTCGGCATCGCCGACGAGTTGACGAACAAGTTAGGCGAGTTGGACGAAATCACGCTGCGCACGTCGGGCGCGGTGCGCCGTTATCTGGGGTCGAGCAAGAGCGCGATTGAAGCGGGGCGCGAACTCAAAGTTGACTACGTGCTCGGCGGGTGGGTCGAGCGCGTCGGCGAACGCGTGCAGACCGCACTCGAACTCACGGAAGTCGCGAGCGGGCGCGTGCTCTGGGCGGAGCGATTCGACGAGCGTTTCACCGACATCTCCACGCTGCAAACCTCTATCTCCGAGCGCGTCGTGCGCGCGCTCAGTCTCGAACTGACGCGCGACGAACGCCTGCGGCTCGCCAAGCACTACACCGAAAACAGCGAGGCGCAGCAACTCTACCTCGCCGGTCGTTACCACTGGGGCAAGCGCACGCCCGAAGGCTTGCGGCAGGCCATCGCCAACTTCGAGCAGGCCATCGCCAAAGACTCGCGTTTCGCGCTCGCCTACGCCGGTCTCGCCGATTGCTACGCGTTGCAAAACTGGTATCTCGAACCGCCGCCGCCCGACGCCTTCGCGCGCGCCAAGCAGGCCGCCGAACGCGCCGTCGCGCTCGACGATTCGCTGGCCGAGGCTCACGTCTCGCTCGCGAACGCTAAATTCCACTACGACCGCGACTGGCAGGGCGCAGCCGCGGAGTTTCGCCGCGCCATCAACCTGAACCCGAACTACCCGACCGCGCACCACTGGTACGCCTTTAACCTCTCCGCCATGGAGCGGCATGACGACGCGCTGGCTGAAATCAAACGCGCCGAGGAACTCGACCCGCGCTCCGCCGTCATCGCCACGGCGGTCGCCAACGTCCTCTTCCATGCGCGCCGCTTCGACGAGGCCATCGAGCAGTGCCGCAAGGCTCTCGCCATGGACCCCGGCTCGCTCCCCGCACACATCGTCCTGCGTTGGAATTATGAAAAGAAAGGGATGCACGAAGAGGCTTTCCGCATCTATGAAAAAGAGCGCGCCTTTGCCGGTGATACCCCGACGACGCGCGCGAAACTGGCACACGTCCTAGCCGTCAGCGGGCGCGCTCAAGAGTCGCGCCGGATACTGCAGGAGTTGGTTGCGCGCCGCAAGCAACAGTGGGTGACGGCCTATGAGATCGCCGTCGTCTATTCGCTTCTCGGCGACCACGACAACGCCTTCCAATGGCTCGACCGGGCTGAGAAAGAACACGCCGTCGGTTACACTTACCTGCGCGTTGACCCGCGCCTCGACAACTTACGCAGCGACCCGCGCTATGCCGAGTTGCTGCGTTGAACGTTTGCCCGTCGTCTGAATATCGCCCGCGCGGAACGGCTTCACCACGTTCGCGGCCTGCTGCCCGTCGCGCCTCATGCTCTGACGCTCGTGCGCCCTCAACGCCAGACGATACTCGACCGTCTCGAACCCGGCTTCCAACACGCGCGACACCGCATACGCGAAATTGTTCGACACGAAAGTCAACGTGCATCCAGCCGCCACCACAATGCCAAAATAGATTAAATAATTCATCGCTTCACTCTCCCTCGCCGTCGCTTTTTCAAATTAACTTGTTTGACCGCCAGCCCCTTCACAAACTTTCCCATCGCTCGCCGCTTTTCAACCCACGGCTTCCGAACTGATTAAAACGCTCGCCAACGACCTGATCCCCTTCAACCATTTCTCGCGCCGCGCCCTGCGTCGCCCGCTCTTGATCTCTTCGAGACGGCGGTTGCGCTCGGCGCGGTTTGCGCCTCTCGACACCAGTTCCCGGTAATAAGCGCGGTAATAATCGCCGCCCGCGCCTTCCGTGTTCCCGGCATGAAGGCCGCCGGGCGTCCGCGTATTCGATATGCTCGTCGTCTCGATCATCTCCGTTCGTCTCCTTTGCGCCGGGTCGCGCTTCTCTGTCGATGCGCGTACGTTTCCGTCTCTATTTACTAACGCGCAAGCGGCGCGCGAACGGGATCAGCTTTTTCGGCGTTCGCGCGGGATTTTTCCGCCCGGCGATTCAGCTTAAAGTGGCTGGCCGCCGACAGAAACGGGCGGGCTTCGGTGTTTAACCGAAGCCCGCCCGTTCTGTGGCTCGCCCAGCCCATTCAGGCGAGCCTCAGGGGAGATCGAATCAGGTCTCTCTACTGCGCTTTTGTTTTCACCCCTTCGATCACGCTCATGGCCGAAGCGGTCGGGATGATCCGCGTCAACTCGAAACCGGCGGCGGCGAACAATTCGCGGTACTCGTCCTCGGTGCGCTCCAGCCCCCCCGGCGAGAGCATCATTTCGAGGTCTTGAATTTTCGCCAGATGCGGCTCGTTCCCTTTGGGGACGACCATTTCGACGAGCAGCAGTTTCCCGTGCCCCGGCATCGCGCGGTGACAATTCTTGAGAATCGAGAGGGCGCGCGCATCGTCCCAATCGTGAATGATGTGCTTCATCATGTAGGCGTCAGCCCCCGCCGGCACGCTCTCGAAGAAGTCGCCCGACGCGAGTTCGACGGCATGCCCCAGATCTTCCGCCTCGATGTAAGCGTGCGCCCCCTCGATGACCTGCGGCATGTCGAACAGCAAGCCCTTGAGGTGCGGGTTCGCGCGCAGGATAGCGGCGAGGAGACTGCCGTGCCCGCCCGCGATGTCGGCCAGCTTCCCGATTGACGAAAAATCGTAGGCTTCCACAACGGCCTCCGAGATCATTTTCGAGAAGCCCGTCATCGCGTTATTAAAGACGCGCGCCGCCTCCGCGTGCTCCGCGAAATACGGAAACACCTCTTTGCCGTGGACGTGCTCCCACGCCACCTTGCCCGTCCGCGCGCTGTAGGGCGCGTCGCCCCACACCTGCCAGTGCCAGTCCGCCCCCATGAAAATAGCGAGGTCGCGCATCGAGCCTTCAACGTCCGTGCGCAAAAGTTCGGCCATCGGCGTCAACGCGAAAACCCGCCCTTCCGTTTCCGCGAAGACGCCGCAACTGGCGAGCGCGCGCATGAAACGATAAAGCGAAGGGGCGTGTGCTCCCGTCTCCGCCGCCAGTTCGTCAACGCTCCGCGCCCCTTTTGCCAGCAGGTCGGCAACGCCGAGTTCGGCCACCACGCGGAGAGCCTGCGTCACGAGCGGCGCGACAAGCATCTGTACCAGCGCGGCCTCCGGCGGCGGCGCGTCTTTCGCGCGGACGTGTCTATCGCTTTCCTGTGCGGCCATTTCTAACACTGCGCTCATTCTTTTGATTCCTCCCGGCCTATTGGCCAGACATAAAATTTCGCTTCTAAACATTAACGCGCATTTCGCGCTCGGGCGGGATCACCCCGCACGCGAATTTTTTACCTGCCCCGCACAAAAAACTTTTCTGCGCGCCTGCGTGATCCCTTTTGCGTTCGTCGCCCGCGTTAACAGAATGAGAGGGCAGCCGGTCGAGAGTTCGACCAATAAATGGCTTCATCCTGCGGCGGGCGGCGGCTCATCATCCATCTATTCATTCATCCCCGACGCCCGCCGCCACCGGCGCACAATTCACCGAGAGGAAAACCGGCGGCGGCGGCAAGCAGAGCCGCGACCGGCAAGCAAACATGCAACCCGCAGGCGCGCGGCGGCGCGGTCGTGAACGCTAATTCACGACCGCGCCGCCGCGCGCTTCATCGAGTTCGTTTCGCGCCGCGTGGACGCGCGCACACGTCTCGCGGCTTGCATTTACTTTCGCGACAGGCATCTAATAAACGGACTCAGAATAATCATGCGAAAGGTTGGAGGGATTACCAGATGAAATACCGGATGATGGTCGCGTGTGCGCTGCTGCTATCGGTCGTTTCCTTCGGGATGCCGGGCGTCGCTAACGTCTCTGCGCAAAGGAGGCGCGCGCCGAAGGCCGCCACCGCCGCCGCACGCACGTCGCTCGACGCCAAGATTCGCCGCTTCGCCCCGACGACGCTCACGGCTGACATCTCGCACCTCTCCGCGGGCGACCGCCGCGCGCTCGCCAAGATCATCGAAGCCGCGAAGTTGTTAGACCCGCTCTACCTCGAACAGGTGTGGAGCGGCAACCCCGCGCTCAAGCGGCGGCTCGAAGCCGACCGGACGCCCCTGGGACGCGCGCGCCTCCACTATTTCCGCATCAACGTCGGCCCGTGGTCGCGGCTCGACGGCAACGAGCCGTTTATCGAAGGCGTCCCGCGCCAGAAGCCGCACCACGCCAACTACTACCCGGACGACATGACGAAGGAAGAGTTCAACGCTTGGGTCGCCACGCTGCCCGCCGCTGAGAAGGCGCGCGCCACGGGCTTCTTCCACCTCATCCGGCGCGGCGCGGACGGCAAACTCAAGACCGTCCCCTACAGCGTGGAGTATCGCCGGTTTCTCGAACCCGCCGCATGCCTCCTGCGCGAGGCAGCCGGGTTGACCACGAACGCGACGCTCAAAGACTTTCTCAACAAACGCGCCGACGCATTTCTCTCCGACGATTACTACGAGAGCGACGTGGCGTGGATGGACTTGGACGCGCCGATTGACGTGACCATCGGCCCTTACGAAACTTACGAGGACGAATTGTTCAACTACAAGGCGGCCTTCGAGTCATACGTCACGCTGCTCGACGAGGCGGAGTCTCAGAAGCTGGCGAGGTTCAGCGGGTACTTGCAGGAGTTGGAAGACAACCTGCCGCTGGAGGCGCGCTACCGCAATCCCAAGCTCGGCGCGGCCTCGCCGATCCGCGTCGTCAACGAAGTTTTCTCTTCGGGCGAGGGCAATCGCGGCGTGCAGACGGCGGCGTTCAACCTGCCGAACGACGAGCGCGTCGTCAAGGAAAAAGGCTCGAAGCGCGTGATGCTCAAGAACGTGCAGGAGGCGAAGTTTCAGAAAACTCTGATTCCGATCTCGCGCGTGGTGCTCGCGCCCGCCGAACGCGGCGCGCTCTCCTTCGAGTCGTTTTTCACGCACATCCTCGCGCACGAATTGATGCACGGCCTCGGGCCGCACAACATCAACGTGGGCGGGCAGGCGACGACCGTGCGCATGCAACTCAAGGAACTCAACTCGGCCATCGAAGAGGCGAAAGCGGACATCACGGGCTTGTGGGCGTTGCAGTATTTGATGGACAAGGGCGTGGTGGATAAAAGCATGGAGCGGTCGCTCTACACGACCTATCTCGCGAGTTGCTTCCGCTCGGTGCGCTTTGGAATCACCGAGGCGCACGGCAAAGGCATCGCCGTGCAGTTCAACTATTTGACCGACGAGGGCGCGATCAAGTTCGACGAACGTACCGGGACTTTTCGCATTGACGAGTCGCGGATCAAGGAGGCCGTCACCAAGTTGACGCGCGAGATTCTCACGCTTCAGGCCGAAGGCTCATACGCGAAGGCGAAGGCGATGCTCGACCGCTACGGCGTGATTCGCCCGCCCATGCAGCGCGCCCTCGCACGCCTCGGCGACGTGCCCGTGGACATCGAGCTGCATTTCCCGCTCGCGCAAAGGTGAGGTTTTCGAGGTTCGCGGATTCGCTACAGTCTGTCGGTGATGGCTCGCTTGAGTTCGTCCAGCGTCCGGCACGAGTTGATCGCGGCGGCGTCAACAAACTCTTCGAGCGTTGCGCCGCGCTGGCGCAAAATCGTCGGCAGAGCCAGCCCTGTCAGGCCGTAGCGACTCCGCAGTTCGTCGGCGTGCAAAAACTCAAGGCGCGCGTCGAGGCTCTCAAGAAACTCTCTCCACTCGCGGCGCATCCCGAACGCCGTATGCGTCAGCGCGCACAGGTTGCAGGCGTAGGTTTCGGGCGAGAGGATTTTATGCGCGACATCGCTTAAGGTGTTGAAGAGGCCGCTCTCCGCGTTATAGACGAAGACGAGAATTGGCCTCGCCTCGCCCTCTCCGTGCGTCATGTTCCGTTCACCCTCTGCTCCGGCGCGCCGCACACGCTAGTCCTCGCGCAGCTTCTCGCCCTCGCTCTTTTTGGGCGTGAGCGTCGCGTCCCGGTTCAACCCCAACTCCTGCTGCGCCTCGACCGACGAGCCGGGAGGCGGGTAGCCGAGTCCCGTCTTGATCTCGCGCCACTTCGCCTTGAGGTCTTTCATCAAGTGCCCCGGCGCTTCATAACCGTAGGCGCGATATTTCCCCGGCTCGACTTTCCCCTTCGCGCCGACGAATGCGACGAAGGCGTCAGTCCACGCGTCGAAGTCCCCGTAGACGTTTTCCTCCGTCGCCCCCATGTCTTCCGCCTGATTGTCGCTGTACTTCTTGCCGCGCCCGAATTCCAGATAACGCCACAACTCGTCCGGCACTTCCACGCCGCCGTAGCGGCACTGCCAGACGAGCGGCGCGTAGGAGTCGCGGTCGTGCTCGAAAGGCTCGGTCTCCGGGTCGAAATAATGCTTGTGCCGCAGAATCTTTGGCCGCCCCGTTTCGTCCAACTCGTCGCCGCCCCCGTCGCCGTAGCAGAAGAAGGCCGCCGTGCGCCCTTCCAGATGATTCAGGCTCAACTCTTCCCACTGCTTTGAGTGTTCCAGTTGCTTGGCGAGTTCCGCGTCCTTGTGTTCGATCAAATCCTCGCGCGGGTTGCCGCCGTTCATGCAGACCAGCCGGTCGAACATCAACTTCAAGTTGCTCGTCGGCGCATACCAGTTAACAGGGCCGATGATCGCCCACGCGTCGGCCAGATCGAGCCGCGCGTACATGTTCAAGTCCCACATCAAATCCGGCTCGGAAGAATGCTTCGGCTCGTAGCAGTTGCAAGGCCAGACGCAGAGCGCCATCGAGGTGGAGACGCAGGCGTTGCAACTCTGGATGCGGGCGCGTCCATAGACGTTACCCAAATCTTCATAGTCAATCTCCCACCCGGGAGGGAGGCGTTCGGCCATGCGCAACATGAGGGCGCGGGATTTGGAATCCACGCCGGGACAGTTGTATTGCCGCCGGTCAGAGCCGGAGATGACAAGGATGCGCAGAGGGCGTTCGGCGGTCGGGAGTTTTCCGTTTTCGTCGTTAGGTTTCATCGGATTGTCTCTTGCTTCCTGACAGGTTATCCTCGCCGGATTATAATCGCAACACGTTGGAAAGAGATGCCGTCTGAATGTTGAGACCGCACTATCGCCGTTTGCCGGAGGCCGGACTGTCGCGGTGGATGGTTGTGCGGGCGAGAGAGTAGAAGATGCGAAAAATCCCCGACTGGATCGGTGCGTCGCTCGCCGTGGGGGCGTTCGGCGCGCTGGTGTGGCTGGAGCGGCGACGCCCTCTGCGCCGCGCGGTCGAATCGAAGTTGGAGCGCGATGCGCGCAACCTAGCCGTGGCGGGCGTGGCCGCCGCCGCGCTACAGTTCGCCGAACGCCCCGTCGCTGAACGGCTCACCGCGCTCGTCGAGCGGCGTCAAGTCGGGCTGCTCAAACAGGTCGCGCTGCCGCGCGCGCTGGAAATCGCGCTCGCCGTCGTCCTGCTGGATTACACGCTCTACGTGTGGCACGTGCTCACGCATCGCGTGCCCGCGCTCTGGCGTTTTCATCTCGTGCATCACGCCGATCTCGATCTGGACGCTTCGACCGCTTTGCGTTTTCACTTCGGCGAACTCGTCATCTCGGTGGCGTGGCGCGCGGCGCAGGTGCTCGTGATCGGCGTGTCGCCGCAATCGCTCTCGGCGTGGCAGAGTTTGCTGTTCGTCTCGATCCTGTTTCACCACTCGAACGTGCGCCTGCCCATCGCAGTGGAACGCCGCCTGAACAAGTTCGTCGTCACGCCGCGCATGCACGGCATACATCATTCGACGGTGCGCGGGGAGCGCGACGCCAACTGGTCGAGCGGGCTGACGCTCTGGGACAAACTGCACGGGACGCTCCGGTTGAACGTGCCGCAGGAGGAGATCGAGATCGGCGTCCCCGCTTACCGCGCGCCGGAAGAACTCGGCCTCGTTGAAATTCTCAAGCTGCCTTTCGGCGCACAGCGTCCGTCGCGTCAGACGCAGGACGCGCGAACCGAACGCGACGCACTGCCCGTCCCGGCGGATCACCTGCTGGCGTGAGACGGGGCGCAACCCGCTCACGCGCGAGGCTAATGGCGAGCCACACCCGAAGCGAACCTGAAATGTCTTCGTTATCAACCCCGGAGCGTCCGGCCATCTCCATCATCATCCCGACGCTCGACGAGGCGCATTCGCTCGGCGCGACGCTTCAGGCCGTGGCGCGCTACGCGGGCGGCGCGCCCGTCGAGGTCGTCGTCGTGGACGGCGGGAGCGTAGATGCGACGCGAGAGATCGCGCGCGGGCACGGCGCGTGCGTCATACGCGCGGCGCGCGGGCGGGGCGCGCAGATGCACGCGGGCGCAAAAGTCGCGCGCGGCGAGGTGTTGTGGTTTCTACACGCCGACACGATCCCGCCGCCCGATGCGCCCGTGCAGATACTCGACGCGCTCCGGCGCGACTCGAAAATCGTCGGCGGCAATTTCACGATCAGTTTCGACGGCACACGCCTCGCGGCGCGTTTTCTGACGTGGCTCTACCCGCAACTGCGAAAGCTCGGTTTGTGCTACGGCGACTCGGCGATCTTCGTGCGGGCGCGTGTCTACGGAGAAGTCGGCGGCTTCAAGGCGTATCCCATCTTCGAGGACTTGGATTTGGTGCGGCGGCTGAAGCGGCGCGGGCGGCTGGCGCATCTCAGCGCGCAGGTCGTCACGTCTTCGCGCCGCTTCGAGGGGCGCAGTTTCGCGTTTACGTTCGCGCGCTGGTCGTTTCTGCAAATGCTCTACTGGCTCGGCGTCAACCCGCACACGCTCGACAGGCTTTACGCGCCGGTGCGGCGGCACGGGCGCGGCGACAGCGCGCGGGCGGGATAACAGGTACAATGGGCGGCACACAAACAGCCGCAAGGGAGAATTTTACGGATGGCCTACTACGAAGAAGACGATCTCAGCCGCTTTGCCGACATGGGCAAGCACCGCCCCGACCTCTTTGAGAAATTCATGGCGTGGTACGAGGCGTGTCAGGAAGACGGCGCGCTGTCGCGGCGCGAGAAGGCATTGATCGGCCTCGCCGTCGCACACGCGTTGCAGTGCCCCTACTGCATAGATGCCTACGCGCAATCGTGTCTCGAATCCGGTTCTAACATGGAGCAGATGACCGAAGCGATCCACATGGCCTCGGCCTTGCGCGGCGGCGCGGCTCTCATCCACGGCTTACAGGCGCACAACTCCGTCAACAAGGTTTCGATGTGACACGCGCGAAAGTTCTACCAGTCGTCAACGCGGAGACTTCCGCCGTGCGCGCGCCCCTCAGTTTCGACGAGCGCGTCGCGCGTGCGGGGCTGTCCTCTTTGCGTGCGGGCGCGGTCGAAACCTTGCAGGTCAACGTCGGCAAGCTGTGCAATCAGGCGTGCAAGCATTGCCACGTGGATGCCAGCCCGAAGCGCACGGAGATCATGTCGGAGGAGACCGCCGGGCACGTCATCGAGGCCGTGCGTCGCCACGAATTCAAGACCGTGGACATCACGGGCGGCGCGCCGGAACTCAACCCTTCGTTCCGCCGCCTCGTCGCCGCCTCGCGCGCGGCGGGCGCGCACGTCATCGTGCGCCACAACCTGACCGTGATGTTCGAGACGGGGCAGGAAGATTTGCCGGAGTTCTTTCGCGCGCACGGCGTAGAGGTCGTCTCGTCGCTGCCCTATTTTCTCGAACAGCAGACGGACGCGCAGCGCGGCCACGGCGTCTTCGCCAGATCGCTTGAGGCTTTGCGGCGGCTGAACAAGGTCGGGTATGGAATGGAGGGCAGCGGCCTCGTGTTGAATCTCGTCTACAACCCGGTGGGCGCGTTTCTGCCGCCCGCGCAGGGTGCAATCGAGGCCGACTTCAAACGCGAGTTGCGGGCGCGCTACGGCCTCTCGTTCAACAATCTCTACACGATCACGAACATGCCCATCAAACGTTTCCTAGATTACCTGCGGCGCACGGGCAACGAGGAACGCTACATGCGAAAACTCGTGGAGGCGTTTAACCCGCAGGCCGTCGCGGGACTCATGTGCCGCACGCTCCTGAGCGTCGATTGGACGGGGCGGCTCTACGATTGCGACTTCAACCAGATGCTCAATCTCGGCGTCGCCCCGCGGCTGCCGCAAACAATCGCGGAATTCGACCCGCAGGAGTTTGCCGGGCGAGAGATCGTCACCGCCGCGCATTGCTTCGGCTGCACCGCCGGAGCGGGTTCGAGTTGCGGCGGTTCGGTGGTGGGGAGTTAAAGCAATTCGCGCTTGAGATCGTCATTCGACACGCGCGCCGATGTCCGCCGCGCGATAGTCTTCCAGCACGTATTGCACGACCGGCTTTGCTTCAGCCGACTGGCAGGTGATGTAATTCTGAAACGCGGACGCGCGCGCGGCGATGTGCGCCTCGTGAAGCCTGCCGCCCGCGCCCGTCTCAGAGAACGTGACGCGCCAGCTTCTCTCGCCCGTCCGCTCGTGTCGCCGGTAGCGCAATGCGTCGAGCGCGATGAGGCGCGTCTCCGTGCGGATGAAAAACTCCGCGGCCTGCACCGGGTAGGAATAACAGGCGCGCCCGCGATAGCCTTCGAGCATGAGTTGACGCCGCTCATATTCCTCGATGATCCGACGCCCCGCCGCCTCCGTCACGTGCGCGTAGAAAAGCCCGTGCGGGAAGCAGACGAGG
>DASPJG010000392.1:0-16882 GCA_035628755.1 Pyrinomonadaceae bacterium | reverse complement strand
GTCATGTAGAAAACCGAGGTCGCCGGTGCGCAGAAAAGGCCCTTCTCCGGTGTCGGCCAAACGCCCTTCAAACGTGCGCTTCGTTTCGTCCGGGCGATTCCAGTAGCCCTGCGCCACGCTCGGCCCGGACACCCAGACCTCGCCCACGACGCCGGGCGCGCATTTGAGGCTCGTCTCCGGGTTCACAATCAACACGCTCTGGTCGCTCAGGCTGCCCCCGCAGCCGACCAACGCTCGCGCCTCCGCGCCTTCCCCGTCAGCTTGGACGATGCGGTCTCTCTCAAGTTCCTTAGCCACGACCCGCTCAACCGATGCCGCCCCCGTCTTCAGCTTGCCGGAGACGAGCAAGGTCGCTTCCGCCAGCCCGTAACAGGGATAAAATGCTTCGCGGCGAAAGCCGCAGGGCGCGAAAGCGTCGGCGAACCGCGCGAGGGTTTCGGCGCGGACGGGTTCTGCGCCGTTGAAGGCCACGCTCCAACTGCTCAAGTCGAGCGCGTCCAACTCTTCCGGTCTGACCTTGTTGACGCACAACTCGTAGGCGAAATTGGGGCCTCCGCTGGTGGTCGCGCGGTAGCGAGAGATCGCCTGCAACCAACGCAGCGGACGCTGGAGGAAGGCCGCCGGAGACATGAGGATGCACGAAGCTCCGAGGAATACCGGCTGAAGCACGTTCCCGATCAAACCCATGTCGTGATAGAGCGGCAGCCAACCGACGATCAACGACTGTTCCGACTGGCGAAAGACCCTCTGGATCGTCTGTTCATTGTGGAGCAGGTTGCCGTGGCTCACCATCACGCCTTTCGGGGTGGAAGTCGAGCCGGAGGTGTATTGCAGAAACGCCAGCGTGTCGCCCGCGAGGCGCGGCTCCTGCCACTCCTGTGCGTTGTCGAGTTCAATATCGTCGGTGCTCAACCAGCGGAAGCGGCTCAGTTCGGGAGCGACGGCGAACAGTTTTTCGGCCTTGCCGAGGAGCGCAGCCGTCGTGAGCGCGGCGACGGGTTGCGCGTCGTGCGCGATTGCCTGCAAGCGCGACAGGCTGCGATTCATGCGCGGCGGATAAGCAGGAACGGCGACCACCCCGGCACAGAGGCAGCCGAAGAAGGCCGCGATGTATTCCAGCCCGGGAGGGTACAGCAGCAGCACGCGCTGACCCGCCGCACCCATCTCTTGCAGCAGAACCGCAATCGCCATCGCACGCTGTTCCAACTGTGCATAAGTCAGGCTGGTCTCTTCCGTTTCGCCGTCGAGCAGGAAACTGTGCGAGAGACGCTGGGGTTGTTCGGCGGCGCGGTGGCGGAGCATCTCGACGAGCGTCGAAAAGACGGGAGACGGGTGGGGGAACCCGTCGTGACGCGGCTCGGGATGAAATTCCATCGGGCGGTGTTTGAAATCTTCCAGGGACATGTCTAAATCACAGGTGCGTCTGCGTTACAGGCGGCAACCACGCCGGGATATGACTTCTTCATTTCTGAAAAAGTTTGCGCGGTCGCCCCGCTCTAAAAACGGCGCGTCGAATTGTCTGACTTGAAATTTGAGTTGTGTTGGAGAGGCCAGGGGTCGAGGTCGGAAGCCCCTTAGTTATATCAATCCGATGAAATTCGACGCGAAGCCGCGCCCTTCTGCATTCACGCTGGCCGCCACGCGCGCAGCTCCGGGGTTAACCTCACTCGAAAGAGAAGGTCTTGGCGACCATCGTCGAGTCGCTGTTGAGATATGGAGCGGGCATCATGTCGTCCGGTCTGGCTCTGACAGGTATATTCGGAACATCGGGCAGGCCGTATGACAGGCCGACGACCTGTACTTTGACCGACGCGCGAGACTCCATCTCCAGAACCAGTTCGGTTCCGCCGGCCTGCGGGACGTAATAGCGCATCCCCCAGTCTGTTCCGAACTGAAAGCGTCCCGGCGGGGCGTCCGTTTCGATCTGCTTGTCGTTGACGGAAGCCCGGCGGGTCTTGGCCTCCGAACTCACATTCACGAAGACGGACGACATCCCGGCTGTCCCTTCGATACGCAGCCGCAGGATACGCTGGCCGCCTTCCGTGGTTTCGTCCTTCACCAGATTAACCACGGGCACAGGCAGCATCACCACCGGGGCTGAACCGACGAGAAACGTCCCGGGGCATTTGTAGTAATACTGGTTGAGGGCAGTTCGGCGCGCGCCTTCGGGAAAGAAGTCCTTGCTCCACTTATCAGCCCTTCCACTCACACTAGCCCACACAGCCTGATTGGCATCGGCATCCAGCCCGTAGACCAGGTGATACGGTTCGGGATGATTTCTGTCGAAGCCCGCCGTCAGGCCACCCACCCCGATCAAGGCGAAACTTGCCGCCAACATCACTCCCGTCAGCAGCCACCGATGGCGCGAAACCAGAAGCTCCAGCAGCGGGATGAGTAGCCAAAGCAGCAACACCACCAGAATCATCGTCGCCCAGATCAGGTTCACCGTGAGCGCGACGAAAATCTGTTCGATGAGAGGCACAAACAGCACCACCCCGGGAAGCATACACAACGCAAGCACAGCCGCTAGGCCGGGCGACAGAGATTGCTCCTTCTTCAATGCGAACGCAGCGGCCAGACCGCCGAGACTGAAAAGCAGCGGCCAGGTGAAGAGATAACTGCCTCCGGGCAGAAACAGCCCGCTCAACACCAGTATGATCAACCACCATCCCAAGCCCCCGACCATGATGTTTTCCGCGCTCGTCTTCTTTCGCAAGAGCATGTAAAGAAACGAGACGAGAGCGATGGTGAGTGCCGTAAAGCCCGCCAGATAAAAGCGGCTGTTGTAGATGTCGCCGAACGGCATTTTTCCATAGACATTATTGGACGTGCTGATGAGATACCAGAGCAGGTAGCTGACACCCGCGACGATCACGATGTTGAGCAGGCAAGCGAGGAAGCCCAAAGCGATTCCGCGTTTGGTCAGAAACTTCTTTCTCAGGCCGTAGATCATCACCGCGACAAACACGACCGCTACGATAACTACCAGCGGGATAATCAAGACGCTCGAATAGCGAATAAGGACGGAACCCGGCGTGTTGAAGTAGACGGCGTTGCGCTCTTTCTTCCCCAGCTCATCCAATGAGCCAAAATGGCGAGATAAGGCGAGCGCGTAAGAGCCGTGATGCTGAAGGCTGCGCTCGTTGAGATTCGCCACCGAGTCGAGCCGTGAATGGTAATTTGTAAGCCCTTCGATAAAGGCGAAGTTCAAGCCCGACAGCCCCGCCTCTCTCATGATCGTAAAGTCGGTATCGTTGGGCAGGAGTTTATAGAGATCGTAAGAGAGAGAGTTTGCCACCGGGTAGGGAGCGGCTTTGGCAAATTCTCCGATCAGCCATCCATTATGATCCGACGTTTCGAACATGATGGAGGGGCCGCTGTTGCCGCGCGCCTCGAAATTAATGACGACGCCCGCATCTTTCGCCCACGGGTGCTCTCTCACGAAGGCCGTGGCTCCCAACAGCCCGTTCTCTTCTCCATCCGTGAACAGCAGGATCACGTCATTCTTGAGCGGCGCGCCCGACTTCAAAGCGCGTAGAGTTTCCAGCAGAGAGGCAACCCCCGCCCCGTTATCACTCGCGCCGGGGGCGGTCGGCACGGAGTCGTAATGGCTCATCAGCAAGACGGCCTGACGGCTGTTCGTCCCGCCCAGCCGCGCCACGATGTTTTCCACTGTAGCCGCTACCACCGAACTGCCCCTGCGTGTGCTGACGACAGTCGTTTTTTGCACCTGCGGAGTGACGCCTAACGCTTGCAACTCCCGCATGATGTATTCACGCACTGCCGCGTGCTCTGCCGAGCCGATAGGGTGAGGCGCGCGTGCGATGACCTCAAGGTGCTTGAGAGCGCGACCGGAGGAAAACGTCTCTGCCGATGCACTCTGTCCCACAGCGTCGGGCAGGGAGCGGTGGCTTGAGGCGAGGAGCGCAAACACCACGACGCACGCCAGTATCAATAGACCAGAGAGGCTATTACTGTTTAGTTTTGCCATTAGCTCTCCTCAGCGGGTGGTGTTTCAGGCTCTGTCAGACTTAAAGGCAGCATGCTCAGGCGCGCGTGCAGGCATCGCATATACGGGGACATCTTCGCCTTCAGCATAGAGTGATAAATCGTGGACTGTGAGTGAGTCCTTTTCTAATAAAATGAAGCGGTGAGGGACTTAACTGTTCATCTCTTCCATCTTTTTTCTCAGGCTCAAGGGGCGCATATCAACCCAGACTTCCTTGATGTAAGCCAGGCACTCCGCCTTCGTGCCGGTCTTTCCTGCGTCCTGCCAGCCTAGCGCGTTCTCCCGGTCGGCAGGCCAAATCGAATATTGTTCCTCGTGATTGACGACAACTTTGTAGATCGTCGTATCTTCCTTCTCATCTCTGCTCATGTTCCGTCTCCTCTCACTTGCTGCTTTTATTACTTAAAACTTGTGCCGAGCTAAACATCTGTCGCACGCAGGCTAATATTCTCACTCGATGTTCTTTAGTTCCGACGCGTAGTGATGCACGCCCGAACAACATTGAGAGTGTCGTGAACCAGCGCGATTAAACTCGACTCCGACCCGGCGCGTTGTGACACGATGGTAAGGACATTGATTCATTGCGGCAGGTTGCCATCAATGCACCTTATAGTCGCTCTTTGGGGTATGTGGGATAAGAAATCGTACCTGACAGCAGAATTATTGCTGTCAGCATCAGGCTTTTGTCAGAACCCTACTCTCGTTGCAGAGTACCTGAACAGCTCGTAAAAGCTTGGACACTGTCCGGCTTGATATATCTTGGGATCAAAAACCGCAGACGAAATTTTGGATAAGGTGTTTTAAACTACTGGATGAACTGGCAAACAAATCAATTTTTGAGGTGTAGGCAAAGCTACCGCACGTTGCTTTCGGCCTAAGCAACTGCTCGAAATTTTAGGTGATAGAAGTTTAGTAGAAACCCCTGAGAGCGCACATAGCGCTTCAGGACTTTAATAATTGCTATTCAATGATTGTATTTATTGAATTAGAAAGCCGACGTGTAGTGCGCCTTCCGCATCGTCCAATTCATGAATTTAGAAGATGCATGAATGAACTCGCTTATGCTTTTGTATCCTATCTTACATGAAATAGCATGTCAAATAGCTACGGCAGATTCGATGCTCACTTTCGCATAATCTTCCACGTTGATTGTTACATACGTATTATCTTTAACATAAGTTCGTCCTGAACGAACCAGGAAACCAGAGCCGTTTAGCAAAGCTGTTATCCGTTCGCACAAGCCCTACCATCCATTGCCGAACTGAAGTCTAAGCGTCAGGAACCGCACGCCGATCCGCCGGTGTTGCGGTTCAACAACCCGTGCTCAGCTTCCAAACGAGGCTACTGCTACCTTCTCTTGAAGGCTCGCTAATGCCCATCTGTCGCTCTCGGTTGAGCAACGAGATTGCCCCGCCTTATCTTACGCGACTATCTTCTCCACAAGTCTTCGCTCGATTTCGAGGTGACTTTGATAGCTGATGGTGTTGAGAAGCAGCATGACGCGATTCGCGTTGCTCGCCTTACGCTCAAAAACACCGACAAAATTCTTGAGCGGGCCGTCTTTTATTTTCACCACATCGCCTGCCTGAAGCGATTCGCCCAGACTGATAAAGCCATCGTCGCCGATCTGCATTTTAATAACGTTAATGATTTGCTCATCAATCAACGTGGGAGTGCCGCCGAAGCTGACGACATCGCTAACGCCGCGAGTAAAACTAACTTTATGCAGCATCTCCTGGGCTTTGAAACGGCCAAAGATGTATTGGGAGAACAATGGTTTAACCAACTGCACGAAGGCACCGTTACTGTACCGGCACTCTTTTACTTTGGGCGCAAAAGTTTCCACGTTCCAAGCTCTTAAATTACTTTCCGCACGACTCTCCTGCCGGGGGTGAGTGTGAATCGCGTACCAAGACGGGGTGTTGCTTAATGTATTATTATCCATGCTCGTCTCTAGCTCCCTTAACTTAGAGTAAAAATTATCAGGGCATCACACCCGGTTCTGCTTAAGCGTGTGTTGTTCTACGGCTCACCTTCAGCCCGGAGTCAAAAGGTGGCCGACAGCCCTTCATCACAGGCACTTGTCGGATTTATTTGGAACGAGGGTTTTTAACTACTGACGCCCGGCACGCTACTCTTGACAAGGCGGCAGCGCCGGTGCGGTCTTAAATGAAATTCCTACAGGGGAAACGAATAGAAGAGATGAAAGGCGTCTTTTAAGAAGGCATGGCGGCTAAGTCCCTTTCCTAAAGAAAGGCTTTCGCAAAGTCGTTTAGCGAATGAGCAAAGGCAGACTTACACGCTGAATCGCATAAGTTTGGGACTGATCACACGAGAGACATTGAGTATTACTCAATCCCTTCGAGTTACCGACCCGGCTTTAGTTCGCTAACATAAACTTGCTAAAAGCTCTGTTCTTTATTGAGACTCCACCGCAATTTGAGTTATGATGTGAAGTGTTAAGACGCACATCCTTCTCTGTCAAATTGCGGTGGAGGGTGAGTTGTCAACTGAGCCTCGTTGCTACCGGCAAGTAGCACGAGGCTTAAAATTTGCTACCACTAGAGCCCCTTGTTCGCCAGAACATCTATCGCTACCATCAGCGTGCTGGACAGACCTCAAGCAATTGCTTCAGACCAGAAAAATTCCAAACCGAAGAAAGGAATAATAAGCCCTGTTCGGGTTTCATATCGCTCTTCATTCTCGGGAGAACTGTTTATTGAAAAATGGAAAGACTCGGGGTGAAGCATCTTTCTTTAATTCCTTTCCCACTCCAAAAACAACAACCTGAGATGCCGCACTACCAATCGTTTAAGGGGGCACCAACATACACTCATTTACCTTCCTTGTCAACTTCCGCGTGCGACCGGAAATTGTGGAACTATTTAAGATAATGGATAATGTGATAAAAATTGCATCTCCTGTTTTCCACTGTTTGCGACACCTAAACTGTTTTGCAGAGAGCCAGAGTTTTGCGGCAGGTCGTGACGCCAAATCAGGCGGTGGATTCTAAGTGCAGGAGAGGGCTAAAGGGCCGCGGCAGCCCTTTGGAAGCGCGAGGAACCCGTCGCACGGAGGCAGTTGCTGGTCATTGAGAAGAGCGTCCCGCGCGCAAAGTTCAGGACGCGTCTTTCCGCGCGCCACGGGCATCTTTAAGACACGGATATACGCGAATTCTGAGCGGCTTATGTGCTCAGAATTGCAAGATGCGCGTGAGACTGAACCCGGCGAACGGCGCGCGTAGGGCGTTAGTCTTCGTCGTGTTCCTGACCGTTGTAGCGCATGACGACCTGTTCGCCGTCGGCGGTGGTTTCAAGGTGCACGGGGCGACCCCAGAGGCGGAAGACGTATTCGAGGACTTTGCGCGCGTAATTTGAATCGAGTTCCGCGCCCTCGTACTGGTGCTTGAGATAGAGTTCGCGGTTGCGGTTGTAGTCGCCGTCGGTGACGACGATGTAAGGGAAGCTGAAGTTGGTCATGTTTGAGACGAGCTGGTCGCGCACGCGCTCCCAACGCTTCTCCGTCACTGTCCATTCCTCTTCCTCCACGAGTTCGTACACGAACAAGTCCAATTCCTCGCACAACTCCTCGGTCAGGTAGTTGCGCAGGAACGACACGTCGTTGTCCAGTTCGCGCACCTCGAAAATCTTCTCGCGCCCCGCGCCGCCCGTCCGCCCGAACTTTTCGCGCTCCTCCGCCGTCGGGTTGTCCCAACGCTTTTCTATATCTTCGAAAATCTTGTAACCCAGATAATACGGATTCAACTGCCCCTTGTGCGGCGAGACGACACCCGCGTGCAGCTCGGCAAACTCGATGGATTCCGTGTCGGTCAACTCAAGTTCACGCATGATGCGCGAATGCCAGAACGACGCCCATCCTTCGTTCATCACCTTCGTCTGCATCTGTGGAACAAAGTATTCCATTTCTTCGTGGATCATCGCCATCGCATCGCGCTGCCAGTCGGCGAGGGTGGGCGAGTTGTGCATGATGTAGTAGACGAGGTCTTTTTCGGGGAGGCGTTCGCCGCGCGGTAGTTCGCGCGCGGGAGGGACGGGGGGCGCGGGTTGTTCGCCGATTTTCCAGAGGTCGTCGTAGCGGCCTTCCTTCGGCTCTCCGGCGCGCTGCTCTGCTTCGGTTCGCGTCGGGCGATCCCGCTTGATGAAAAAATTCGGGTCAATGTGTTCCTCGATAGAGAGGACGGCGTCCAGAAACTCCTCGACCGTCTTGCGCCCGTACTTGAATTCGTACTCGCCCATGCGACCCGCGTGCGACGAAACGGATTCGACCATGCGGCGATTGGTCTTCGAGAAGTAGGCGTTGTTCTTGAAAAAGTCTACGTGGCCGAGAACGTGCGCCATCACGAGTTTGTTCTGGATGGGGCTGTTGGTTTCCAGCAGAAAGCCGTATGACGGGTTTGTGTTAATGACCACTTCGTAAATCTTCGAGAGGCCGAAGTCGTACATGGTCTTCATGCGGTGATAGGCTTTGCCGAAAGTCCAGTGCGAGTAGCGACCCGGTAGGGCGTAAGAGCCGATCTCGTACATCACGGTCGCGGGCACGATCTCGAAGCGCGTGGGGAACGGGTCGAGGCCGAAGCGCGCGGCGATCTCCCAGATTTGTTCGAGCGCGCGTTCGAGGTCTTTGATCTCGCGGTCGTCTCCCATGTCTGTATTTTCCTCTCGAACAGCTAATGACCGCAAGTTTCAAATGACTTTAAGCCAGATTTTACCGGCAGACAGCCGCAGCCTTCTATCGTAGGCACAGAGAGCACGGGGACGGCGCACGGAAAAGCAGGGATGAGGGCGGAGGAGGTTAAAGGAAAAGAAGGCTTTAACCGCTTTGAAGTCTCCCTTTCATCGCTCATCTCTTAATTCCTGTCCTCTGTTCGTGCTGCGGTGGCGAGTGTTGGATTGAGTTAAGGAGATTTACGGTTGCTCGCAGCGCGCAGGGTCTTGATGGCTTCGCGGATGGCGTCGGCGTTTTTAGGGTCGGGCGTTTGGCGCAGGTATTGTTCGAGTGCGTCGGCGGCGCGTGCGGGGTCGCCGCGTTTCTCGTGGAGGCGCGCGAGTTGAAGATGGACGGCGGCGAGTTTGCGGTCGCTCAACTCGTAAGCGCGTGCGAGCGATTTTTCGGCTTCGGCGAAAGCGTAGTTACGCTCTTCCGTCTGAGAGGGATTGAGCAACGCCGCCTGTTCGATCAAGGCCGTGCCCGCAAGCAGCCGGTACTGCGGATCAGCCGGACTCAACCGCGCGGCTTCGGCGAAGATGCGCGCCGCCACCGCGAATTTGCGCTGCTGCATCAACACCACGCCGAAGGCGTGCCAGACGCGATCATCCTTCGGATTAATCCGCTGCGCCTCGTTAAGCTCCGTGATCGCATCCGGCAGTTTGCCCTGTTTGACGTGCTCGCTGGCGAGCAGGAAACGCGCGTCGAAATAGTCGGGGAAAATTTTGATGGCCTCTCGCAACGCCGCGAGCGATTCGGGCGCGCGGCCTTCTTTCGACAGTTTCAAACTCAACTCGTAAGCATCGCGCGCGGCCTTCGGCACGTTCTGCACGAAATTGAGACCGGCGCGCGGCGGGCGCGAAAGGCCGCCTCGTCCGGTGAGCGTAATTTCGATGGTGCGCGTTTCGCCCTGTTCGCCGGGGCTGACGCTGCGGACAAACTCCACGCGCTCCGACACAGGTTGATAGTCGGGCGATGAGATCGTCACCAGATAACTTGAGTCGCTCAGGTTGCCGAAAAAGAAGTCGCCTTCGTTATTCGCAACCGTCTGATCGATGAGCGCGCCGTTGCCGCTCTCAAGGCTGACGGTCACGCGCGGCACGCTCGTTCCCGAAGAGGTGCGAATTTTGCCGCGGATGCTATGGCCTTGCGCCAGCGCGTCGGCGGCGGCGCAGGTGAAAGACAGGGCGAGCAGGACACATGCAGCCGGAGCAGAGATGCGGAAATTCATGATCGTCACTCCTGAAAGCCCGACCGGGGCAAGCACGGTACGCCCCGGCAGTTGTCGCGGTTTGAATTGCGCGCGGGCGCGGTTAAAGAAAACCGGTGGAGCCTTACTGTAGGCTCCACCGGGATGAAACAACCGAGCGCAAGGCTCTGTTAGAAGCGGAACTTCGCCGCGAACTGGAAGGCGCGCGGGCCGCCCGTGCCGAACACGCTCGTGGCGCGCGAGACGGGGGCGAGGAAATTGCGTCCTCCGTCTACCGTGTCGAGCACCTGCGTGACGTTCGCCTCGTCTCTGTAGTTGGCGACGTTGAAGAGGTTGAAGACCTCTCCGATGAGATCGAGGCTCAGACGCTCGTTGAAGCGGAGTCGCTTCGTCAGGCGCACGTCTTGCGAGATCAGCGAGTCGCCGCCGAGGCGCGTGCCCGCCGGGATTTCCGCGATGGGCGAAAGCTCATCACCGAACACGTCGAAGAAGTGGCCGTCTTCGCTCGTGGTCGCAAGGCTCGGGATGTTCGCGTTGTAGGTGCGAATGATCGCGTTCAACTCGTCAACCGAATTGATGCTGCGGCCAATGCTCCCCGGAGTCGTGCCGGGCAGGTAAGTCAGGAACGTGCCCGTGCCGGACAGGTCAACGTCGTTCGGCAGGAACGCGCTGAAGGGCACGCCGCTGAAAGCCGTCGAGATGAACGACACGTTCCAGCCGCCGAGCACGTTGCGCTTGAAGGCCGAACTGCTGTCGCGGAAGAAAGGCATGTCCCACACCGCGCTCAAGACGAAGCGATGCGTGCGGTCGAGACCGGCGGGGCCGAACTCTTTGCGCAGATCGTTCAAGTCCGTGCCGATTGCGCCGAGGCCGAGCGCGTCGCCGCCGAAAGCCTTGAAACGCGAGAGGCTGTAGCTGGCCGTCATCTGGAAACCGCGATTGAAGCGGCGGTCTAAGCGAAGCAAGAGCGCCTTGTAGGTGGAGAAGCCGGACGAGTCGGCGTAAGGCACGGCGTTGTCGAAGATGCTCGGGTCAATGCGTGGCCCCGTGATCGCGTTGTCGTGCTGGTTGATGTCGTAGACGAGAACTTCGTGCAGCCCCTTGCGATAGTTGAAGTCTGCCTGAATCAGCATGTTCCACGGCAACTCGCGCTGCACGCCGAACGCATACTGGATCGAGTAAGGCACTTCATACTCGGTCGAGAAGAGAGGGCCGGAGATGGCCTGGAAGCACTCGATTGAAGTCGGGAGCGAACAGTTGAACGTGCGCGACTCGATGTCGGCGCGCGCGGCGGGCAGCAGCGCGAGGGCATCGCGCAGGGTCAGGAAGCCGGTCGCGCCATCCGGGTCGGTGCCGAAGCGACCGTCGCCGCCGGGGAAGAGATCGCTCTGGAGGTCTGGGCCGACGAGAAACAGTTCCGAACCGGCGGGGCCGAGATCGGCGCGCTCGAACAAGCGCAGGTTGTCAATCGTCGAGTCGTAATACATGCCGATGCCGCCGCGCAGGACGGTCTTGCCGTTGCCCGCGATGTCCCATGCGAAGCCCGCGCGCGGGCTGAAGTTGTTCTTGTCCGGCGGCGGAGCCTGCGTGCCCTTGCCGAAGAGTGAACTGATGAGCGCGGGGCGCGGCTGGTCGTGATTCCAGAGGTTGTTGTCGTAGCGATAAGCGAGGCCGTAGTTGAGCGTGAAGCGGTTGGTGATTTTCCAGTTGTCGTTGCCGTAGAACTGGAAACGGTGGTTGATGGTTTTGCCCCCGGGCGTGTTGAACGGCAGGACGGGGCTGCCGATGCCCATCGAGATGTCGCGCACCGGAGCATTGAGGAAATCCTCCTCCGTGTTCAAGCCGCCTTCCGGCTCAAAGATGCGGATGCGACCGGGGCTGGCGAAAACGAAGAGGCCGGTCAGAGACGAGCGTTCATAGTTGCCGCCGAAGCGGACGGTGTGCGCGCCGGACGAATAGGTCATGTCGTCGCGGAACTGGTTGCGATTCTGGAAAGTGCTTTGCGGCGCGATGGAATTTTGACCCGAACGGAAAATCTGGCCGGGGAAATCACGAATCTCCGGCACGCCTTCCGTGGCCGGGGTGATGACGTTGCCGAAGTCGTTGAAGTTGTAGATGAACTGGTTGGTCAGCTTCGGCGTGAAGATCGTCGTCAACCCGGTGACGAACCCGTGCGTGTCATTGATGACGATCTGATCGTTGGAACTGAAGATGTTGCTCGTCGAGGAGCGCGGCACGATGCCCGTGCCGGGCGCGAACGGCACTTGCTGGTTGTTGTCGTTAAAAGAGTAACGGAAGAACGCGTTGTTCGTGTTGTTGATGTTCCAGTCAACCTTGGTCGTCAGCAGCCGCTCGTCGAACGGGTTCGGCGTGAAGCCGCTGAAGCTCACGGCGGTGGGCACAAGGTGGAGCGCGACGGCGTCTTGATTGTTCTGCTCGTAGTTGGCGAAGAAGAACAGCTTGTCGCGCTTGATGGGGCCGCCGAGGGTGAAACCGTACTGCTGGCGGTCGAACGGAATGCGCTCGGCCTGCGCCTCCGCCGGGATGCCGTTGGCCGCGTCGAGGCGGCTCAGGCCGGGGAAGGCCGCGAAGCGATCATCACGATAGTAGATGTAGGCGTTGCCGTGATACTCGTTCGTTCCCGAACGCGAAACGACGTTGACCGAACCTGTGCCCGACGCGCCCGTCGAGACATCTACGTTGGAGATGCCGAGTTGAAACTCCTGCACGATCTCCTGCGAGAAGTTTTGCGTGGTCGTGCCGACGACGTTATCAACGACCGAGCCGCCGTCTACGGTGATCTGCGTGGAGCGACCGGCCTGTCCCGCGATGGAGATGCCGGTGTAGTTGGCTTTGGTCGGGTCGAAGCTGCCGCCCGCCACGGTTTCGACGCCCGGCTGGAGTTGCGCGAGGTCGAGGAAGTTGCGACCGTTCAGCGGCAGGTTTTGAATCTGGACAGTGCCGACGACGCCGGAGATGTTGTGATCCACGCGATCAATCTGCGCTTCGCTGCTGCCGATGATCGTCACTTCTTCGGACGCGCCGCCGATCTCCAACTGCGCGTCGAGCGCGGCATTCTGGCCGACCGCGACCTGCACGTCCTTATAGATCGTCTTCTTGAAGTTCGCGCCCGTAACCGTGACTTCGTAGTTGCCCGGCGGAAGTTGGCGGATGGAGAAGTTACCGTCGTCGCCCGTGTTCACGGTGCGACTCAGATTAGTGGCGGTGTTGCGTGCAGTGACAGTCGCGTTGATGACGATGGCGTTTTGCGGGTCAGTCACCGTGCCCTCGATTGCGCCCGTCGGCTCTTGCGCCGGGGCGTTCACAGAGAGGCTCAACATAATCATCGCCAGCGAGAGGAAACCTGCCAGCCATTTCTTACATGTGTTCTTCATAAGGTTGTTCCTTTGTGGATAACTCGTGCCTGAGTGTGTGTTTGCCGTGTACATTTAGTTCTCCGGCTTCACGGCGAGCAAGGGCTTGAACGAGGTGCGCTTGCGAGCCGGTTGGAGAGCGCTGTGTCTCTTCTTGCGAGAGCCCGGGGGCAGACTCGCTTTACGCTTTCGACAAGCATCGCGCTCGTCCCGACTAGAGACGGTAGACAAAGCTCCGCCGTGGCGTATTGCATCGCCGCTTGGCGCGGCTTGCTCCACCCTCTGCTCGTCCGAGAACCGAATTGTCACCCAACACTTTCAAAGAGGAGACTGATCAAGCTCAACGCAATCTACATTCCAATCGAAGTTTTGCTCCTGCGGGAGAAACTTAAACCTCAAATTTTCTTGCGTTTAGATGGAGGGACGGCGGCGGGCTGGCGAAACCGGGCGAGATGCGGAAGATGTTGTTTCTGAATTATTCTCCAAAAAATTGAAGCGCGGACGAGGAACGCCGCGAGGAATGTCGCAACACACAAGTGAGGGGCGGCGCGCGCTTCAGGCTTCCACGCCGCGCTGTCCGAAGAACTGCTTGAGTGCGGGATACACGTCTTCGCGCTCGTCTATCCGCACGCCGACGAAGCGTTCCTTGCGGTGCAGGCGATCCTTGAAGATAGACAGGAGCGCGCCCGACGAACGCCGGTAGCCGGACGTGCCTTCCTCGCCGATCTCGCCGTAGCCGAACAGGTTGCATGTCTTGATCAACTCGTCGGCGAGGCGCACGGCCTCTTCGTTGTCCGAGTAGTAGTTGTCGCCGTCGGAGAAGTGAAAGGGGTAGACGTTCCAGTCGCGCGGGTTGTAACGCGACGCGATGATCTCCAACGCCAGTTGATACGCCGACGAGACGACCGTGCCGCCCGATTCGCCCTGCGTGAAGAACTGCTCCTCCGAAACCTCTTTCGCCTCCGTGTGGTGCGAGATGAAGACGATCTCCACGTTGTCGTACTTCGTGCGCAGGAAACGCACCATCCAGAAGAAGAAGGAGCGCGCGATGTACTTTTTAAACTCGCCCATCGAGCCGGACACGTCCATTAACGCGAGCACGACGGCGTTCGACTCGTAGCGATGATCCTCTTCCCAACTTTTGAAACGCAAATCCTCTTTCTTGACATTGCCGAAGCGCGCGCCCTTCGACTCGCGCGCGTTGCGCTTGATGTTCTCCAGAATGAGCCGCCGCTTGTCCAGATTCGCCATCACGCCCGTGCGGCGGATTTCGTTGAAGCGCGTCGTCTTCGCGGGCACGGCCTTCTTGGCCTTCTCTTCGAGGAAAGGCAGTTGGAGGTCTTCGAAGATGAGCGCGGCGAGTTCGTCTATGTTGACTTCGGCCTCGTAATATTCCGCGCCCGTGTCCTGCCCGCCAGGGCCGTTTCCCTTGCCCTGTCCCTGCCCTTGCTCGCGCGCGAGCACGTCGCCGACGCGCGTCTTGCCATCGCCCTGCCCGACGTGCTTGCGCTTGCGGTGGTCGAAACGAAACTTGTACTCGTCGAGCGAGCGGATGGGAACTTTCACGCTGCGCTTGCCGTCGGACAAAATGATCGCCTCGTTGGAGACGATAGAGCCGAGGTTCTTCCTGATCGCCTCTTTGACGCGATCCTTGTGCCGCTCCTGATCGATGATGCCCTTGCGCTGCAAAGACCAATCGTTACGCTGGATAGACATGATTGATAAAACTCCTCTCAATCCACTCAAGCGGCGGCGGTCTCGTGGGCGCGGCAAAACTTCGCGACGAGCGAGACGAATTCCTGCGGGCGTTCCTCCTGCGGCAGGTGGCCGCAATTGGGAAAAACGAACAGGCGCGAATGCTCGATCAATTTGTGCAGACGCTCGCCGTAGCGCAACGGCACGTCGCGGTCGTGCGCGCCCCAGATGAGCAGGGTCGGCTGCGTGAAGCGCGCGGCTTCCCGTTCGATGCGCGTCGCGCGCCAGCGGCGGAGCGTGCGCAGGATGGCGCGATGCGTGGCCGCCGCGCGCAGAGGCCGCTGGTGCGCCGTGATGCGCGCGGGGTCGAGCATGTAACCGTTTTGCGCCGCGTAAGTCGCCCGCAGGTGGTTCTTCACAAACCGCCGCGCGTCGAGCAAAACGGGCGCAAGCAGTTCGCCCATCAAGGGCGTCGCGGCAAGTCGCAGCAAAGGCCGCCGGATAATTTCGTCGTTCGACACCGCGCCGACGAGCACCAGCCGCTCGATGCGCTCCGCGTAATCCAGCGCGCACACAGCCGCGACCGCGCCGCCGTAAGAACTGCCGACGAGCGTCGCGCGATTGATGCCGAGCGCGTCCATCAACCCGACGAGGATGCGCGCCTGAGCCTCAATCGTGTACTCGCCGCCCGCCGGTTTACCCGAAAATCCGAATCCCACGAGGTCGGGCGCGACGACGCGAAAGCCCGCTTCCGCCAGCGGCATGAGCGCGTCGTTCCACACGAAGTTCGACGCGCAAAAGCCGTGGATCAACAGCATCGCGGGCGCATCCCGCTCGCCCGCCTCCTGATAATGCACGCGCACGCCCTCGATCTCGACGAAGCGCGAACGCTCCGCATGATGCAGACGCTCGCGGTGCTCGCCCCACTCCACGTCTCGCGGACGCATCAACAACTTCAAGGCCAGCGCGCCGCCAGCCGCCGCCGTCGCCCCGCCGATCAAGTAACGTATCTTCATGCCTTCAGTTTTAAGTCGAACGCCCGCAACTTTCGGACTGGAAAGCGCGGGCGTCGTAGTGTTAAATCGTGCTCCGCTTACGGCGTCGCGCTCGCCCCGCCGGTTAGCGCGAGAGCAACGTGCCGACGTAGGTTAACAATTCGTTCGAGCAGACGGGACAGTAGCCGTGGTCTTTGACGAGACGATCGACCACCTCGTTGATGCGGCGCAATTGATCCGGATCGGGCGTGCGCGAAGAAGTCGTGATCTTCACCACGTCCTTGAGGTCGGCGAAAATCTTCTTCTCGATGGCCTCTTTCAGACGCTCGTGCGAAGTGTATTCAAACTGCTTGCCCTTGCGGCTGAAAGATGAGATGCGGATCAGTATCTCCTGCCGGAAAGTGTTTTTCGCGTTGTCGGAGACGCCGATCTGTTCTTCGATGGAGCGCATCAACTGTTCGTCCGGCTCCATCTCCTCCTCGGTGATCGGGTCTTTGATGCGCTCCTTGTTGCAGTAGGCTTCGACGTTGTCGAGATAGTTGTTGCAGATCGTGCGCGCCATCTCCTCGAACGAATAGACGAAGGCGCGCTGCACCTCGATCTTCGCCAGTTCGTCGTATTCCTTGCGCGCGGCGGAGATGAGATTGAGATAGCGTTCGCGCTGATCGCTGTTGATGCCGGTGTGCTGCTCGAAGCCGTCCTTGATGGCGCGCAGGGCGTCAATCGGGTTGATGCAGGTCACGCCGTCGCGCACGAGCGCGCCCGACAGGCGATTGATGATGTAGCGCGGAGAGATGCCGTCCATGCCCTCGCGCACGGTCTCCTCTTTCAGTTCGCGCACGTCCTTCGACTTGTAGCCTTCCACATCCTCGCC
>DASPJG010000391.1:0-10909 GCA_035628755.1 Pyrinomonadaceae bacterium | reverse complement strand
GTGACGCCGGTGGGAGTCAGCGGGGAGTTGTTGATTGGAGGAGCGGGCGTGGCGCGCGGGTACCACGGGCGTGCGGGGGAGACGGCGGAGCGGTTTATCCCGGATGGGTGGAGCGGGAGAGCGGGAGCGAGAGTGTACCGGAGCGGAGACGAATGCCGGTGGGTGAGGCGGGGAGAGGTGGAGTATCTGGGGCGGAGAGACGAGCAGGTGAAGGTGCGGGGGTACCGGATCGAGTTAGGAGAGATAGAAGAAGTGTTGAAGCAGGTGAGAGGGGTGCGGGAAGCGGTGGCGGTGGTGAGAGAGGAGCGAGAGGGAGAGAAGCGGTTGGTGGCTTATGTCGTGATGGAAGGCAACGGGGTAGGCGCAGCGAATGGAGTAGGAGGAGCGAGTGGAGAGTTGCGGGAGCGGCTGCGGGAGCGGTTGCCGGAGTACATGCTGCCATCAGCTATCGTGGAGTTGGAAGAGTTGCCATTGACAGCTAATGGCAAGGTCGACCGTCGCGCTTTGCCCGACCCTCAAGTCGTGCGACGTCACACCGGCACTGAGACCCCTAGCGAGTGGCGTACCCCGACCGAAGAGTTGATGGCAGGCATCTTCGCTGATGTCCTGGGCGTCGAGGAGGTGGGAGCCGACGACAACTTCTTCGAGTTGGGCGGTCATTCGTTGCTGGCCACGCGCGTCGTGTCACGTGTGCGTGAGGTGTTTCAAGTGGAATTGCCATTGCTGGCCTTGTTTGAGTCGCCGACCGTTAGGGAACTGAGCGGGTACGTTCTGAAAGCTATGCACACGGAGAGCAGGACGGAGCAAGAGCCATTGCTGCCGGTGGCAAGAGATGAAAGTCTCCAGCTTTCATATGCGCAATCTCGTTTATGGTTTTATGACCAGCTCGAACCGAATAAGTCTTTCTATAATTGCCCGCTGGTCATACAGCTGACAGGCCATCTCGATGTCGATGCGCTGCAACGAACCTTGAGTGAGATTGTCCGGCGACATGAAGTTTTACGAACTACGTTCGCGAAGGTTGATGACGTGCCGGTGCAGATCGTCGCTCCGCCGCTGACATTCGAAGTGGAGGTCGAAGAGTTAAGCGGACTGGCGCAGGAAGAACAGATGCCTGAAGTGTGGCGACGCTCTTCCGCGGAAGCCGCGCGCCCCTTTGATCTGAGCGTTGGCCCGTTGGTGCGTGTCAGGCTGCTTCGCTTGAGCGAAACGGAGCATGTCATGTTGTTGACCATGCACCATATCATTGTTGATGCATGGTCGACGAGCATCCTGATCGAGGAAGTTGGAACAATCTATAGCGCGTATCATGCGGGCGAGCCGTCGCCGCTTGCAGAGTTGCCCATCCAGTATGCCGACTATGCGGCATGGCAGCACCGTTGGCTGGCGAGCGAGACGGCAAGACAACAGTTGATGTATTGGAAGCGTCAACTCGGCGGCAAATTGCCCGTGTTGAAATTGCCGACAGATCGCCCGCGACCGGTATTGCCAACTTATCACGGCGACGCTTATTCCACGGCGATCTCGTCAACCTTGCTTGCGGGGCTCAAGGAGTTGAGCCGACGACAGGGCGCGACGCTGTTCATGACGCTGCTGGCTTCTTTCCAAACCTTATTGTTCAGGTACACACAGCAGGAAGACATAATTGTCGGAACCCCCATCGCCAACCGCAACCGTGTGGAGACAGAAGGACTCATCGGATTTTTCATCAATCAGTTGGCGGTGCGCACAGACCTCGCGGGCAATCCGCCGTTTGATGAACTGTTAAGACGCGTCAGGGAAGCCACATTGGAAGCATATGCCCGTCAGGATATGCCCATCGAGCGAATCGTGGAAGAGTTGCAGCCCGAGCGCAATAACAGCTATCAGCCTTTGTTCAATGTTAGTTTCAACCTGATTAATACTCCGAAGAAAACGCTGGAACTGCCGGGGGTCGTGCTCAATGCCATGCCGGTCAGCCACAACGCCGCAAGATTCGACCTGACTTTGTTGGCAGAAGAAGCCGACGGAACGTTACGGCTGACGTGGGAGTATAAAACCGACCTCTTCGATGCCGAGCGGATCAAACGGATGCACGAACATTACGAAGCGTTATTAGTAAGCATCGTGGCCGAGCCGCATGCGCGCCTGACCACTCTCGGAATGATGACGGAAGATGAAAAGCAGCAATTAATCGTCGAACAGCAAAAACTGGAAACAGTTGTATTTAAAAAGCGCAAGGGTCTGCGGCGCAAGATCACCTATACATAGAAGTGACGAAGGAGATGCTCGAATCGCGCTGCCGCACAGGCGCGGCGTGGCGACCGAGATAGAAATCATACGCCGGATAACCCGCTTCCACGCCCGAACTCACAACTTCCCGGCAAGCAGGCGTCCAAGTAGCTATCCACTCAAAAGCCCACGATGGAGGAACGGAGATGACGAGTCCTAAATACTACCTCAAGCAAAATGTTCAGGCCGAGCCCCTGCTCAACCAATGGTATGCATGGTCGCACCTGATCGCACCCGCGTCAGCGGCTATGAATATCGCCAACCTGCATTTGAAGATCATGAGGTCTTACATAAACGGCCCGCAGATTCATGCGAATGCGGTTAAGAATCCGGCCATGCTCGGCGGCCCTTTCATAGACTATCAGGGCGGACGGGTTGATGAGATCAAGGCTCTCATGGAAAAGACCATGAAAGAGCAAGCCCACATGATCGCATTTGCCGAGTCCGTCAAAACTCTGGACGATATGCTGCGCAGCGAAGCCAAAGGTCTGTCGCTCGAACCCGTCTATGAAAAGATTCCGCAGAACTTGCGCGGCTTCGTCGAGTTGGTCTACGACCTCAATAATAATCCCTCCATCAAGTTTATCGAGGGTCTGCTCTATAAAAGCCCGTATTACAATCTCTCATCGCAGAGCCTTTCGCTGTCACTGATTAATCAGGACGACCGCGCCTTCGTTTTAAGCACGCCGCGACTGCCCGACGATAAAGCTTTGCACGTCAAGATTCCCTTCAACGATGAAGGCGTGGACGAGCTTTTCAAGATGAAGCACGAGCCGCAGCCCTACGAGTACATTGCGGAGCGGCTCGGCCTGGAGGCGAAAGACCGCGAGTTGTTCTCGACCTTCCTGACGCAGGAAGAGCCGCCGACCCGCCAGCGATACAGCGGCGAAGGCCTGCGGGTTCGCTACTACGGGCACGCGTGTATCCTGCTGGAAACGAAAGATGTCAGCCTCTTGATCGATCCGGTGATCAGTTACAGCTACGACAACGGCATCAAACGCTACACTTTCTCCGACCTGCCGGACACCATCGACTACGTGTTGATTACACATGCCCACCAGGATCACATTATGTTTGAGACGCTCTTCCAAATCAGGCATATGGTTAAAACCTTCATCGTGCCGCGAAGCCGCGGCGGGTGTCTGGAAGACCCGTCGATCAAAATGATCTTGCAGAATATCGGGTTTAAAAACGTCGTGGAAATCGACGATATGGAAACCATCGACATTCCCGGCGGCACGATCACCGGGTTGCCTTTCCTCGGCGAACATGGCGATTGCAATATCGGCAGCAAGATCGCACACCTCATTAAGCTGAAGGGTAAAACCATCCTCTTCGCCGCCGATTCCAATAACATCGAGCCGATGCTCTACAAACATCTCGCGGAGTATCTCGGAGACATCGACGTGCTGTATATCGGAATGGAATGCGATGGCGCACCGATGTCGTGGCTCTACGGCCCCCTGATGACCCGACCGCTCGACAGAAAGATGGATCAATCGCGTAGGTTTACCGGCTCGAACTGCGAGCGAGGCACCGGCATTATCGAGCAATTCAACTGCAAAGAGGTGTATATCTATGCGATGGGACAGGAACCGTGGCTGACCTACGTCATGAGCATCAAGTACACGGATGAATCCAATCCAATCGTCGCCTCCAACAGGCTGGTCGAGGATTGCACGAGACGGGGCATCATCGCGGAGCGGCTATTCGGTCAGAAAGAGAGTTTTTACGGCGTCTGACCGCAAAAAAAATCTCAACGTTTTTCCGAAAGCGACAGTAGTTATAGATAGGGAGCGCATGAAGAGAGACATGCTAGCCGAAGTGGCTCAGGTCAAGCTAGTGACAGTCAGCGAGCGGATGAGTGAGACACTTGATGGCCGCACCGCTGCTCTCGTGCGCCTTATCGAACGGGCAACTTCGGGTGAAACGGCAGCTTTTGAGCAACTCATGGTCTACTCGCAACACAAGGTGGCAGCTACGGCGTGGCGTCTGCTCGGTAATACGGAGGATGCGCGCGACGCCACGCAGGAAGTTTATCTGAGGGTCTACAAGCACCTCAAGCAGTTCAAGCCCGAACAGGATTTCTTCGCATGGTTGTATCGGATCACCGTCAACGTCTGCCACGACATCGCGCGCAAGCGCAAGCCGCAAAGTGTCGAACTTACTTCTCTCGAAGTCGAGCGCGAAGCGGGCACGCTCGAACAACTCGCCCGGCCTGAGGAGACGGAGCAGGCGACACTGCTCGCGGAAAGACGCGCGATGATTGCCCGCGCCATAGAGACCCTCCCGGACAAGGAACGCGCGGCGATTATTTTACGAGATATAGAAGGGTTTTCGACCGAAGAGGTGGCGCAGATTATGGGTTCGCGCCCCGTCACTGTGCGCTCCCAGATTAGTTCGGCGCGCGGCAAGATCAAGCTGTACTGCGACCGCCTGCTCAAAGGAACGCGATAGGGGTTCGTTATGCACTGCACGAGCATCGAACGATTTCTTCAAACGTACATCGACGGCGAACTCGATGCGGCGACCGCCGCACGCGCCGAAGCGCACCTGCAATCCTGCGCCAACTGCACACGGCTGGTCAGCGAGTACAGGGACATGCAGCAGTGGATGCGGCTCTATACGCCGCCGGACTTTGGCGAGGATTTCTTCGCCGGCATCAATCGCAATGTCTTGAACAAGATCAGGCAGGACGAGGCGAGACCCGGGTTCGCCCACATGGTCGCCGGGTTCTTTTCCCAAACAGCATGGGCTGCCGCGTCGATAGCGCTACTTGTCCTCGCATCCGCTGTTCTGCTGAGTCTCTACGTGAACAACAGTCGCGCGCCGCAGGCGCAACAGGCAGCCGAAGCTCCACGCCCGACCGTGGCTGACGATATTCAGACGGCTGCGCCGACGGTCGCCGCGGCGCAGCCCCCGAGCGAGGCAGGCGGCGCAAAGCCTCTCGTTGCATCAACGCAGCAGCGAGAAGCGTCCCTGCAAGAGAGAAGGCTTGAAGCCGGACGCATCGCGTTCAACCGAAAAGCCTCCCTGCGAAACGTGGCCGGAGCGCGAGCATCGAGTGTGGGAAGACCGGCGGCGACGCTGCATGTCGCTGCACGCGGAAGCGTCGAAGAACTGCCGCTTCCCGCTCCGACCGAAGCGAGAACAAATCCACCGGAAGCTGCCGAAACCACTTCCGAGACATCACCGGCGTCGAGAATCGAGATGCAAACGAGCGACCCCAGTGTTCGCATCATCTGGCTTGTTTCTCAACGAACCGCGACCAACTGAACCAATGGACTTTTGCGCCCCGAGGCGCGGAGAAGAAGAAATGTTGTCATTAACGAAAAGAACGCTGATCGCATTCATGCTGGCCGTCGCCATCGCACCCGTCACTTACTCGCAGGCAGCTAGCGGCGAGGCGAAACGAACGTCGGATGACGAGAACGTTAGCGAGAGAGGTTTTAAAAATCGAGTTTTTGAAATCAAGCATGCCGACCCGTTCAGCTTGCTGCAAGCGTTGAGGCCACTCGGCAGTGGCTTTAAGGGCGCGCTGATGGTCGTGAGTCAGGAGTTGAAGACGCTAACCATGCGGGATTTCCCCGAAAACATTGCGACCGTCGAAGAATCGCTCAAGCGTCTCGACGTGGCGCAAGCCCCCTCGCCCAACATCGAACTCCATATGCACGTCCTGATCGGCTCTAATACCGATGTGCCCGCGCAGCAATTGCCGTCGGAGGTGAGAGATGTCGTGACGCAACTGCGCTCGACGCTCAACTATAAGAACTATAGTCTGCTGACCTCTCTGATCGAACGCACGAAAGCGAATACGCGCGCCTTTCTCGGTAACGGAGTGGCGGAAATCGGCGCGCCTTTGGCGGCCAGCGGTCGAATCAATGTCCCATTTGAATATAAGATCGAGGGCGTTTCGTTGAGCACCAGTGCGAACGCCGCGCCGGTTGTTCATTTAAGAGAAATCAGCTTCACCACCCAGACCACACCGCAACTCACCTATGTCACGCGCCTCAGCACTTCCGTCAGCTTACGCGACGGAGAGAGGGTCGTGGTCGGCACGGCGAGCCTGCGAGATACGAGTCTGATTCTCGTTCTTTCAGCCCGGCTACTCCCCTAGCACGGCTCTCAGATACGGGGTTCGAGACGCGAGACGCCCGAACCCTTACCACGCTGGGCTCCCGCCCTCACCGGGTTGAGCCATCAATAGGAGAACCGTAAATGCACAAGCCTCACCTCTTCCTGTTTCTCATCTTGAGCGTGTTGGTCAACGGCGAACCGGCCAGAGCGCAGACGCCCGCGCCGGTTGCATCTCCTACCGCCGCTGCCGCTCAAACTCGCTTCCTCGGCGCAGTGACGGCGATTGATACCGGCCTCCGGCGATTAACTATCAAGCCCGCTTCAGGACAGGTAATAACCATCGCGCTCAACGAGCGAACGGTCTACAAGCGCGTGCCGCTCGGCGCGACGAACCTCGAAAAAGCTGTTGACATCAAATTCGAAGACCTGAGCGTCGGCGACCGCGTGCTGGCGCGCGGGACGCCCATCAGCGGAGGCGATGGCCTGCTGGCTCTGGCCGTCATTGTGATTAGCAAAACCGAGATCGAGCAAAAGGAAGAACGCGACCGCGCCGAATGGCTCAGACGTGGAATCGTCGGTCACGTTACAGCCCTCAGCCCGGCCAACAGGGAAATCACGCTGCTCGCACGGGGCAGCGACGGCAAACAACCCGTCGTCGTAACGGTGGATGATGCCGCACGGTTTCGCCGTTATGCGCCGGACTCGATCCGCTTCGCCAATGCCCGCGAGAGTTCGTTTGGCGAGTTGAAAGTCGGCGATGAGGTGCGCGCCCTCGGCGAGCGAAACGCCGATAAGACGCGCTACAAAGCGGAACAGATCGTCTCCGGATCGTTTCAGACGATTGGCGCGCGAATCACCGCCGTCAAGGCCGACACCAACGAAATCGTCGTCAATAACATCCAGACGCGCAAGGCCATGACGGTCGTTCTCAATAGCGATTCAATGCTGCGACGTTTGCCGCCGGAAGTTCTGCCTCTACTGGAAAAGAGCGCGACGGCTACTGCTTCCGGCGGCGCGAGCGGGGGCGCGGCGTCGCGCCCGGACGGCGATTTGCAGGAAATAATAGAAAGGCTTCCTCCCATTAATCTCGGCGACTTGAAGCCCGGCGACGCCCTGCTGGTATCGAGCATCGTCGGCAGCGATGCCACGCGAGTCACGGCGATTATGGTCGTCGCGGGTGTCGAAGACTTCATCAAGAAGCGCGAGCAACAACCCGAAAGACGCAATTTGAATCTCCAACTCGGTTTGCCGAGCGGCATCGGCCCATAGAGTCATTCGCCCCTCGCCTCATCTCTCTACTCATCTCCTAATTCACCACACCTCGTATTTTGAGATTTCAATGCGGGACGAGAAAGCCATGATTAAATTCCAGTCTGTCATCAAACAAAGCTTTATCCTCATCGTCACGGCTTTGACTCTGGGCGCGGCCTTAGTCTCCGCGCAGCAGGGCACAGGCTCACTCGGTGGAGTAGTAACCGATGAATTGGGCGGCGTGCTCATCGGCGCATCCGTCACCGTCACAGACGCGCGCGGCGTCGTCAAAACCACTGTGACTAACAATGAAGGCCGCTATGCGTTCAGCGGTCTTCAGCCGGGACAGTACTCGCTGCGGGTCGAAAACAAGGGCTTCAAGCCCTTTGAGAAGATGGATGTCGGTCTTCGTGCCGGACGCACCGAAACGCTCGACATCAGCATGGGTATCCTTTTAGAAACCGAATCGGTCTCCGTCGATTCGGCAAACAATTCCCTGAACACCAGCCCCGATAACAGCGCGGCTGGCATCGTGCTGACTGGTAGAGACCTCGATATATTGGCCGACGATCCGGATCAACTGATGGAAGACTTGCGCAATTTAGGCGCGACGACCGGCGGGCCTGACGCCGTGCAGTTATACGTTGACGGTTTCAGCAATGCACGGATTCCCTCGAAGTCTTCCATTCGTGAAGTCCGCATCAACGCCAATCCCTTCGGAGCCGATCAGGAAAATTTCGGTCTCAACCGGGTTGATATTATTACCAAGCCGGGCACGGATAAATGGCATGGTCAGGCGTTGCTGAATTTCAACGACGAGAGTTTCAACGCGCGCGATACTTTTTCACCCAATCGCGCGCCTTATCAATCGCGCCTGTATAGCGGCAGCCTCAGCGGCCCGCTGGCGAGCCGCAAGGCTGCCTTTTTCTTCGACATCGAGCGGCGCGACATCGACGAAAACGCCGTCATCGCGGCGACCATTCTCGATCCCTCGCTCAACTTCGTGAGCTTCCAGCAGGCGATTGCCACTCCGCAACGTCGTACCAGCGTCTCTGGTCGCGTTGACTACCAGCTAAATCAAAACCACACGCTCGTCGCGCGCTACAACTATGGTCGCTCGAATCAGCAAAATTCCGGTATCGGCGGCTTTTTCCTCGCGTCGCGCGCCCTCGATTTTTCGAGCACGGATCACGTTTTTCAATTAACGGAGACGGCCATCATCAGCCCTTCTCATCTGAATGAAACGCGCTTCCAATACGTCCGCAGCAGCTACGGCCAAAGAGGCGACAACTCCTTGCCCGCCATCAACGTTCAGGAGGCGTTCGTCGGCGGCGGCGCATCCGTCGGTTTAACGTCGAACGAAGTAGACCGCTTCGATTTGCTCAACTCTTCAATCCTTACCTTCGGACGCCATACCGTGAAAGTCGGAGGACGTATTCGCGGCGTGCGGCTCGTCGATGTCAGTAACTCGAATTTCAACGGCACATTTATCTTCTCATCGCTCGCAGACTACCGGCAGACTTTGCTCGGCGTGCCGGGCGCGCGTCCGGCGCAGTTCACCATCGCGACGGGCAATCCGCAGGCGCAGGCCAGCCGGGTGGACTTCGGAGCTTTCGTGCAGGACGATTGGCAGGCTCGTCCGAATCTCACGCTCTCGTTCGGGGTGCGTTACGAAACGCAAACCAACATTAACGATAAAATCGACATCGCGCCTCGCCTCGCCTTCGCGTGGGCTCCCGGCACGACGGCGGGCAACAGTCGTCCGAAGATGGTGATCCGCGGCGGCGCGGGCATCTTTTACGACCGCTTTCGAGAGGAGTTCACGCTCGACGCCAATCGCTTCAACGGTGTCAATCAGCAGCAGTTCATCATTGATGCTCCTGATTTTTTCCCCTTCGTGCCCACGCCGGAAGCATTGGCGGGCGCGGTTCGTTCGCAATCCGTCCGGCGCGTGGCCGACGACCTCCAATCGCGTTACTCGATGAAGGGAACCCTCAGTATCGAACGGCAACTGCCGCGCAACACGACGCTCAGCATCGCCTACGTCTACGAACGTGACATACACGGGCTCTCCGGGCGCAACATCAATGCCCCGTTGCCGGGCACGTTCCGCCCCGACGTGGAAGGAAGCGGCGTGCGTCCCTTTGGAGACATCGGCAACATCTTTGTTTTCGAGTCAATCGGGCGTAAGAGCGACAACACGCTCTCTTTTTACATCAACAGCCGTCCCCATCCACGCTTGACGGCGTTCGCGCTCATCGGCTTCAGCCGTGAAACCGGCGATATCCTCGGGCCATACGGTTATCCCGCCAACCCTTACGACTTCGGCCCCGAATATGGACGCGTCACGGGTGATGTCCGCGCGTTCATCAACATCGGCGCGAACCTCAACGGCCCCTGGGGACTAGCCTTCAATGCTTTAATTCGAGCTAGATCGGAAAACCGTTTTAATATTACGACCGGGCGTGACACGAACGGAGACGGAGTCTTTTTCGACCGTCCCGCTTTCGCCACCGACCTCTCGAAGCCCGGCGTGATCGTTACACGTTTCGGCGCGTTCGACCCTAATCCCGAACCCGGCCAGCCCATCATCCCTCGCAATTACGGCGTCGGCCCCAGGTTCTTTCTGGTCAACCTGCGCGTCAGTAAATCTTTCAGCTTCGATACGATAGGCAGTGAAGTGAAGGGCAATCAAAACAAAGCCGCCGCTGCCGCAAAACGCTTTAACTTAAATTTCTCCATACAGGTTCAGAACCTTCTCAACCACACAAACTTCGGCTCCTTCATCGGCAATCTCAATTCGCCGCTCTTTGGTCAAGCAAACACGGCTTCCATTCCGCGTCGTATTGATGCAGGGGTGCGCCTCAGTTTCTAGCCCGGCTTGCGTTCGCGTCCTCGCACCCACGAACAACCGTTTTCATCGCCGCCGACCACTCAAAAAACGCATCAGACCGACCTAACGATTCGGTGTGCGAAGTATTTAATCGTCATCCTGCTTACCTGTTTCTTACTTCAATATTGCCTTTCGTCAAGATTGCTGCCGCGTCTCTTTAGAGAGATGCGCTTGATGGCTTCGGCGGCGACCGCCAGATGACCTGTCAGGCGCGCCGCCTTCTGCTGTGATTGCTTTAACTCGGACACGCTCAGTTCAACCTCATCTCTGACACCGTCGGGCAGGGACGGCAGACGAGACCTCAACCTCCAACATCATGCATAACCATCACGTTCAAGGCTTTCGCCTCTCCGCCTCCCAGCGTTGCCTCTGGCTGCTTCACGCGCACAACGCTGCTGTCTCCTCCGCCGTCCCCGT
>DASPJG010000390.1:0-8380 GCA_035628755.1 Pyrinomonadaceae bacterium | reverse complement strand
GCGCTCGTGCTCGACCTGCGCGGCAACCCCGGCGGCCTGCTCGATCAGGCGGTCAAGGTCGCGGAGCGTTTCTTGCAGCGCGGGCAGGTGATCCTGTCGCAGAAGGGGCGCATCGCGGGCAGCGACCGCACCTATGAATCGCGCAACAGTTCGCCCGATAACGTGCCGCTCGTCGTGCTCGTCAACCGCAACTCCGCCTCGGCCTCCGAAATCGTGGCGGGCGCGTTGCAGGATCACGACCGCGCGCTCATCATCGGCGAGACGAGTTTCGGCAAGGGACTCGTTCAGAGCATCATTCCGATGGAGTACGGCACGGCGGTGACGCTCACGTCCTCGAAGTACTACACGCCTTCGGGTCGCCTGATCCAGCGCGACTACACGAACGAGGGGCTTTACGACTACTACACGCGCGGCGGCGTCGGCAGCCTCGATGAGGAGAAGAAGGCGGCGGAGGCGGCGAAGCCCACCGGCCCGGAAAGCCTGACGGACACGGGGCGCAAGGTTTACGGCGGCGGCGGCATCGCGCCCGACGAACCCGTCAAGCCGCGCCTCATCGAACCCGCGCAGCAACGCCTGATCGATCCCGTTTTCGCCTTCGTGCGCGAACTCGTCAACGGGCGCGTCAAGGGTTTCGAGGATTACAAAATCGCGCGCGGCATTAATTACGAGCACGACATCAAGGCCGACGAGTATCCGGTCACGGACAATCTCTTCAAAGCGTTCAAGACCTTCGTCGCAAGCGACGAAACGTTCAAGCTGAAGGACACGCAACTCGACCGCAACCGCGACTTCATCGCGCGCCAGATGCGCTACGACATCGCCACCGCCGCCTACGGCACGGTGACGGCCTCGCAGGTGCAGATCGTGGACGACCCGCAAGTCGCTAAGGCCATCGAAGTGCTGCCGCGTGCGAAGGAACTCTCCGTCGCCGCCATGCGCGGGCGCAACCCCGAACGCAAGACGTTTGAATAAAACGCGCTTCGTTCAATTGGTGAACAGCAGAAGAGGCCGTCAACTATTGAAGTTGACGGCCTCTTCTGCTGTTCACTTTTCATCCGGCGCGCGCCCGGCGTCTGTTTATCATTCTCCGGTCTGATCGTGCGGCGCGTCTACGGGTTTGGATTCGGGCGAGCCTTTCTGGCGCAGCCAGATCGTCAGCAAGACCATCATGCCGATAGCGAGAAATTCGCTCTGCCAGTTTTGCAGCGACTCGAACCAGAAGCGCGAAGTGCCCATGTAGGCGAGCACGGAGATGCGCTCTCCCGTCCCGCCGTGCTCGAATTTATCCTGATTGTACTCGCCCGCGCCGCCGACGGCGTGCAGGAAAAATGAGATAAGGAAGAGGAGTAGAAACACGAGGCTCAGCGAGTTTTCGTAGAGCTTCAGGATGAAGCCGCCGCGCCGCACCGGCCACGGCGCGTCGCGTTTATCGCGCGAGTCGCGCGGGTCGCGGTCTACGGCCTCCTTCTTGTCCGGGTCTTTCGATTCCGCGGAGCCTTTCTGGTAGAGGAACACCGTGAGCATGATGAAGACATACATCTGTAGAAACTCGCTCTCCCAGTTCTCCAGCGTCGCTTCGAGGAAGTGTGAGGTGACAAGATATTCCGTGTAGGCGACGGCGGGCTGGCCATGTTCACGCTGGTCGTTGTTGTACTCACGATGGCCGACGACCGATTGCCCGACGATGAACGTGAAGAAGAATAAGATGAACAGCACGAGCGATAGCCCGTTGTTGCGAAAAAATCGCGACATACCAGTCCTCCCTTAATCACAGACTTGTCCGGTTGATTAAAACGCCCCGCGTGAGCACGGAAACTTGTCCGCTTATTCCTGCTTCGCAAACTGCTGCGACTGCGGTTGCGGCTTCGACTCCGCGTCCGTGTCTCTCCGCTTCAATTCGTCGAAGTTGATTTCGGTCGAAGGCCGCGTGTCGGCCTTGAGCACGCGCCGCATGTGTTCGAGCGCGTGCTGGTTCTCGTCGGCGTCGCTGGAAGCGACGCAGTCCGAGGGAATGATGAGATGAAAGTCGCGCATGTAGGCGTCGTTGGCGGTGAAGAGGACGCAGATGTCGCCGGTGAGTCCGGTGAGGATGAGGTTTTTGACTTGCAGGTAGTCGAGCAGCGTGTCGAGCGTGGTGGAGAAGAAACCGGAGTGCTTCGGCTTGAGCACGAAGTAATCGTCCTCGTCGGGGCGGAGCAGTTCGACAAGGGGCTTTCCGCACACGCCTTCTGCGAGACAGTGTTTGAGCAGCTTGTTGAAATCAGACTGCCACCTGCCGAAGTTGTCGTTGACGTAGATGACGGGGACGCCCGCGCGCTTCGCACGCCGCTTCAAGGCGGCCAGTTTCTCAGCCGCAGGCAGCGCGTGCTTGAGCAGTTGTGCGCCGCTGCTGAATTCGAGATCGTTGATCACGTCGATCAACAGCAACGCCACTTCCGCCTTGTCGGGCACGTTCCCGTGGAGGTCTTCGTTTTTCGCCGGCACGCCTTTTAGTCTCCCTTTCTGCACGTTGAATACTCACGCCGTTGAGGCATGAATAGTACCCGACCTTGCGTTGAAAGGGGGAAGAAAAAAACGCCCGCGACCAGCGGCCAGTGGCCGGTTGCACGCTCTAAACGGTAATAGTTCGTTCGATGAAGCGCGCTTCAACCGGCCACGGACAACTGACCGCCTCAGACGTAAGCGGGGGCTTTCGCCTCGCTCTTCCTGCGCCAGACGGCCAGAAGCGCGCCCATCGAGAGGAAGGCGAAGAGGTGGTAGCCGATGTTGATGAGGTAGAGACCGGCGGGGCGGAACTCGAAGAAGACCGTGTTCAGGTTGGTGGTCACGATGAAGCCGAGCCACAACCACAGCCCCGTCTTCGCGCCGTCCACGGCGTTCTCCGCGCTCGCGTAGCGCACGACATGTGCGAGCACGTAGGCCGCGACGAGCGAACCGAGGAAGGCCAGCGCGAGTTGTGCGCCCGCGCCTTCCGCCTCGATGCGCGCGAGTTGCTCCGGCGACCAGCGCATGATCTCGATAAACTTGCCGCCGAACAGAAGCGGCGAATACCAGAGGCCGCCGAGCAGCCAGTAGAGAAGCGCGGAGGCGGCGACCGCCGCGTAATTGATCTTCATGCCATTTTCTCCAAATTGAAGCGGGACGAACCAACTCACTTGGCCGACGGGTCAAACTGCATGATCCCGAAGATGTTGCCTTCCGTGTCCTCGCAGTAGGCGATGTAGCCGATGCCCTGCACTGCGCCCTTCGGCATCACTACCTTGCCGCCCCGCTCCTCGATCTTCTGCGTGTAGTCGTCAACGGAAGGCACGTCAATGGTATTGATGGTGGAAAACGGCGGCAGCGGGTTGTCGGCGCGCTTCATCAGGCCGCCGTTGATGCCCGGCTGCCCCTCATCGCCCGTCTCCAGCAGCCAGTAGCTTTGCGGCCCGTCCCACTTCTGCGTCTTCCAACCGAAAACCTCGTCGTAAAACTTCACTGCGCGTTCGGGGTCGTCCGCGCTCAACTCGAAATGGATAACTCTCGGCATCTTTATCTCTCCTTCTTCGCTCGGTGAATTTTTTAAGCAGCCGGGAACTGCACAACTTCCGGTCTTGCGCCCGTCGCACGCGCACTCAGAGTCGCGGCGAGGGGTTCAGGGATTCATGCCCGTGCGCGACGCGCCACGTGTTGCCCTGACGGACGTAAACGGAGGTCATCTTCGAGGTGTAGTTCAAGGGCTGGCCGTTGAAGTTTGCCGTGACGCTGGCTTGATAGGTGAGCACCGCCGCGTCGCCGTAGATTTGCACGCGCGGGTTGTGCATCTGAAAATCCAGATACTTGAACTGCTCGGCGTACTGCTCGAACTTGGGCAGGAAATTGCGTTTGGCGTCCGTGGCGAGATAGGGACTGTACGCGTTGAAGTAGGTGGAGTCCTCCGTGAGCAAGTCCGCGAAGAAGGACTTGTCCTTGCGCCGCCACGCTTCGATGGAAGCGTGCTCTCGCGCGATGATCTGTTCGGCGATGGCCTGCTGTACGACGACGGCGTTGACGGTCGTGCCCTGCACGCTGATGCGCCAGCCGACGGCGAAGACGATTAACAGAACTGCCGTAAAACTGAAATACCTTTTCACGCTGTTGCTCCTTTCGCTGAACCCTGCCGCGCGCGAAACGGAAGGACGCGCGGCGTTAGATGGTGCGAGGCGATACTTGGCTCTCCACGCCCCGGTGCTACGTAGCGCCGGGGACGTGCGAGGGCAGACGGTGTTGGCGCGTTGCCAAACCGGGAGCGAGGGTGTTTCGTTTGTGGCGAGGGTAGCGCGACTCTCGAATTGCGGGTCGCGCGATCAGGCTGCGAAAAGCGCGTCGGCTCTCGGTCGCCTGTTTAAGTCTGGATTGCTGAAAGCGTGTGACTGCCTTCGGGATAAAAAGAAAGGTGAGTTAACCCCTTATTTTAACTCACCTTTCAACCCGCCCTGTGCTCGTTCTACACCCGAAGGCTTCGTTCGGATGAACTCTTAACTCGGCCTGCCGGCTGGCCGGCATTAGTGAGCGGCGAGCCACTCGTGGAACACCGCCGACTCTTCCTGCTTGCCGCTCCAACGCGCGCGGTTTTTGCCCGTCAGCGCGAGCACCATCGCCTGGTGCTGCCCCGCGCGGTCGCCGAGCCGCTCGAAATAGTTATAGAGACGGTCGATCTTCTGCACCGACTCGCGCGCCGCCTCGACGGTCTTGAACGAGAGCACGTTGCGGAAGAAACGCGTGTAGACGTTCTGCTCGCGTCCCGTCGTCGTGTAGAGATCGAAGTAGCCCGTCAGTTGACCGGCGGACTGCAAGACCTGCGCGACGTAAGAGGGACGCGCGCCCACCTGTCTCACGATCTGCGCGATGTCCGTCGTGCCCGCTTCGTAGAGCGCGAGAATCTGCTCCTTCTTCGTGCGCGATTCGGCATCCTGCTCCGCGACGTGCGCCGTTTCCCCGGCTTCACGCTCGACGACACCCGCGGCTGCTTCGTGCGTCGCCTCGCCGTCGTATTCAAGTTCGAGCGTCAATGGCCGTTCCTGAATCAATTCTTCTGTCGTCATCATCGTCAACCTCTTACTTCCCGGAGCCATCGCGCGCGGGACAGGTTTGAATACTCTTCGCCGCCGTCCCGCCGCGATTATTCATGGCTCCCCTTGGGTTATGCGTTTAGCTCGCACGCCGCATCGGCTGTTGCTGCTCCGCGCCGCCCTGCAAGTTCTTCAAGTGGTCGATGAAGGACGATGCGGCCTTCTTCGACAACTCTTCCGTGCGGCAGCGAAGCGCCTGCTGGCACTCCTCTTCGACATCCACGCCCGCCTCGCGCGCGAGCGCGCGGATCATGCCGAGCTGCTTCGGCGTGACGAGGTCGCCCATGGACTTCGCCAGCGGGTCGCGCGGGAACTCGTGCTGCGGGGCGGAACCCGTCTGCTCGATCACTTCCGACTCGCGCTGGTACAACTCGCGTGCGATGCCGAACTTGATCGCCGCGCGCTTCAAAGCGTCGTGCTCGGCTTTCTTGATGCCAGTCTCGTTGTCCGCCGTGCCCGTGCCGACACCTTCGCGCGTCACGCCGTCAATTGAGATGGCGGCTGTGACCGCGACCATGTCGCCGATCTGGACGATGCCGCGCACGGAGTGCGACCAAGTGGGCGAGACGCGGTCGAGCAGGTCGGCGACCGTGTGCCACTCGACGTATTCGACCATGTGCGTGTTGCCGTTGCGGTCGCGCCAGCCCTCGCGCGTTTTGATGTACTTCGGATCAATCGGCTGGCGCAGCGTGCGCAGGGTGTTCGTGAAAGCGAGCGGCACGACCGGCGCGCTCAAAGCCGCATGTTCTTCCGCGGTGACGAAGTCCAGATCATCTTCCGGCTCGATCACGGCAGTTGCTTGTCTCTTACTCATTTCTTCCTGCTCCTCTTCCTGTTTGTGATCCGCAAGCGAACTGACCGGCGCGGCCTGTGCTGTGGCGGCAATTTCGCCGCCCTCGTGCGCCGTCTCCGGTTCGTCTCGCTCCCGTCCGAAACGCGTCGCCGCGGCATCTGCCTGCGGGGCTTCCGCCTGACGCGCGCGCTTCTCGGATGCGGTCGAGTTAGTGTTGGGCGTCTCCGCCGTTTCCGTGGCCGCCGCGCGTGCGGCGGTCTGCGGTTGCTGTTTCGTCACAGCCTCCGAATTCTTGGCGAGCAGCGAGTGCTTGACGGCGAGGACGTGCTCGCAGCGAAACGTCGCGTCGGCCACCGACTGCTCTTCAAATTCCAGACAAGAGCAACGCACTTTGCCCGCGTCGTCGCGCCACACTTCGTAGCTGCTGCGCTTGCCGCGCAGGGAGGGCGTCGTCACGCGAAAGCGGTCGCCCTCGCGCGTGACCAGTCCCATCGCCGCGATGCCCTGCGCGCGTTTGTCGCGCATGATCGCCTTCTTGTCGGTCGTCGTGTTGGTCGCGGTTGCTGTCGTCATGGCTCTCAACTCCTTCAAAATCTCTTAAACTTACGCCGCACGCTCGACGGGCATTTCGCTCACCGTCGGCTGCGCCTGCTTCGGCTGTTGCGCCGGGTTCGCCGCCCCTACTACCGTGGCGCGTTCTGCCAGACGGCGTTCGAGGTCTGTGATGCGCGCTTCCAATTCCTCCACGCGCCGCCCCTGCCGGTGCACCGTCTTGAACAAGCCGTCGAATGTTTCCCAGATGTGATCGCTCATTTCGCCCTCTCGCTTTTCGCCATTCGCCACAGAGCCGGAAACGCTCTGTTTCATACGTGAAACAGTGTACCATGAGACGTTTTTTGTTGCAAGCATAAAACAAGGTCTTGCGTCTGGGATTTTCCTGTGATATGTTCTGGGACTAGAGGAGGGGCGTGTGCCCGCTCTTAAGAGGCGGGGAACACGCTAGAAGGAGGCCAAACACATGGCGGAATCAGGAAAAAGCTTAGTAAACACGGTGGAACTGGGGCGGGCTATCCGCCGCAAACGCGAGGAAGCGGGCTTGAGCCTGCGCGACGTGGCGAATGAAACGCAGGTTTCGGCCTCGACGCTCTCGCGCATCGAAAACGGCACGGGCAAGCCCGACGCCGACAACATCGCGCGTCTCACCTCTTGGCTCGACATGCCGATGGAGCGCATCATGTCCGGTCGCCAGCCCGACGCAGACGGCAACGACCCGGCCAAAGCGGTCGTCTACTTCCCGCACGAAGCCACGCCCGACATCGTCGAAGCGCACCTGCGCGCCGACCGCAACCTCTCGGCTGAGACCGCCAAAGCCCTCTCCGAACTCTTCCGCGTCGCCTACGCCCAGTTCAGCCACCCCGGCGAAGACCCGCGCACGCGCAGCAAGCGGAAGTAAACGGCACGCTCAGTCCTCAAGTTTATTAGGCGCGCGGCTCTAGCGGGTTGCGCGCCTTTTCAGTTTTGAAGTTTCTAAACAGGCTCTTCCAGGAATTTAGTGCGACTGAGAAGTAAAATAAGCTAGCGTCATGGGTATAATGTAGTTGTGGACGAGACGAAATTTCCGCCGACGTTTAAGGGACGCCAGTACGAGGTGCGGGCGATGGGGCTGCGCGACTTCGCGGGCTTGCGGCGCGACGATGAGCCGCTCGACCCGTTCGCGCTGGCGCACTTCGCGAAGTTGATGGTGATTGACTTCGAGCAGGTACAGGGATTGTCGGAAGAAACGCGGGAGCACTTGTTGGGGGTTGGCTCGGACGCCTGGTCGGGCGGGACGTGTTCGCGCCCGTTGCCGAACGGGTGGCGTTTGGTGCTGCTGAATCCGAAACACGGGGCGGCGCGCAACAACGCGACGTTGATGGAGGAAGTCTGTCACGTCTTCCTCGGCCACAAGGCGAACCGCCTGTCCATCGTCGCGCAGAACAAGCAGGGCAAGACCGTGGCGCGCGACTATAACGAGGCTGACGAAGAGGCTGCTTATGCGGTGGGCGCGGCTGCGCTCGTGCCCTACTCCGCGCTCCGGCGGTACGTCCGCGCGGGTCGGACTTCGACGGAGATCGCGCGGCGTTTCAACGTGAGCCGCGAACTGGTTGAATACCGCATGAAGGTGTCGCGCCTGTGGGGCGAGTATCGCGCGCGCCACGCGGAAGAGGTCGAGGCGCGTTGGGCGGCGCGACAGGCTTACGCAAATAACGGTCATGCCCGTTGAGCCCGCGTCCGGGCGCGAACGACTGCTCACCCTTCGCGACGCGATCAAGCGCGTCATAAACTACCGCACTTTTTACCTGCGCTACTGCCCGCACGCACACCCGGCGGGTGGCCGCCTGCAAACGCTCTGCCCCATCCCCGCACACGCACACAGCGGCAAAGGCCAACCGGGTCTCTCCGTAGACCTCACGCGCGGCCTCTTCCATTGCTTCTCGCGCGACGAGGGCGGCGACGC
>DASPJG010000389.1:0-7291 GCA_035628755.1 Pyrinomonadaceae bacterium | reverse complement strand
AGACGGGCGAAATCCTCGTGCGCGGCGCAAACGTCATGCGCGGCTATTACGAGCGTCCGCGCGAGACCGCCGAAGTGCTGGACGCCGAAGGTTGGTTCAAGACGGGCGATGTCGGCCACAGAGACGAGCACGGCCATTTCTTCATCACCGATAGGAAGAAAGAACTGTTCAAGTTGTCGAACGGCAAATACATCGCGCCGCAGCAACTCGAAAGTCTGATCAAGCAAAGCCCGCTCGTCAATCAGGTGGTGGTCGTCGGCGCGGGGCGCAAGATGCCCGCCGCGCTCATCGTGCCTGATTGGGAGGCTCTGTCGAGCGCGCTCGCCGACGCCGGAAACTCGAAGGAGACAGCGGCGCAGAAGAAGTTCGGCAAGAGCGAACACGCCGCTCTCAGCCGCGACCCGGCGGCCATCAAACTCGTGCAGCGCGAGGTGGCGGCGTTGACCGCGTCGCTCCACGACTACGAGCGCGTGCGCCGCGTCGGGCTGCTGCCCGAAGAGTTTTCAATTGACGGCGGGGAGATGACGCCGACGCTCAAGATTAAGCGGCGCGTGATTGACGAAAAGTTCGGCGCGTTGATTGACGAAATCTACGACGGCGCGAATCTTGCCGGAAGCGCGCCCGGAGACGAGCAGGGCGCGGTGTAGATTATAAGTTGAAGACGTGGGGGAAGAGTTTGAGGCGCAGGCTGAAAGAGGCGGGGGAAGAACCAGCTTTAGAGAGTAAATTTTCAGCTCTAGAGAATAAATTTAGCGTTGGCGGCTGAAAGCCGCGTTAGGCGTCGGTCAGTGATAACCGCTCCCGTTCGTAGAGAACCTCCACGGCGCGCCCGGCGGCATTCGTCGAGACGGAGAGCAAATCTTTGGCGAGGCGATAGAGCGCGAAGGGAATTTTGGTCGTCGGGCAGGTGACCGCGCCCGCAGGCGGAAACTTTGTGAGCAGGTAGAGTTCGGCGTCGCAGAAATCGCAGGCGTCGAGGTGCGCCGTCAATTGCTGCCGCAGTTCGCACGCGAGCGTCGCACGCGTGTAGCCGAGAAGCATTTCAGCGGACGGGCAGGTTTTATGCTTGCAAAATTTGGCTGTGCTGACAGAACCCATGGTTCCTCTCCTTCTTCATCGCCGACCGAGCCTGACGGTCGAACCACCAGTCCGACGCGTTGCAGTAGACTCTTATCGAAGCGAGCCACATATATAAGAGGCACAGCACAAACAGGCCGAGAGCGGCTGGCGAGGTGAGAGACGCAGCCGCAAAACCCTTGTAAATGGGCGCTTCGCTTGGTCTCTAAAGAGAAATCGTCAATAGGCGCGAAGTTCCACAACTGGCGGGCGGCGCAAAGCCGATTTCTTCCTTTTTTTCAACGTCTTGGAGCGGGTGTAAAAAGATGTTGCTCATTCTGCGGCTAGCTGCTAGTATTATTTTGTCGTCGGGAGACGCGATTGTTTCCTGACTCCCCTTCGTGGCTGACCGCGCCTGTTCCCCTTTGCGGTCATCTGGCACGGTCTATCCAGATTAGCACTACCAATCAGAGCCTGTGGTTTGTTACACTTTCGGTCTCTCCCCGAAAACCAGGAAGCGCGAGCCTGCGACGCGCGAAGTTTCCCGGCATGTGTACTGCTCAGACGGGATCGCCCGATTCACGATCCCTGAAAGGTTCTCCGCCCTGAGACGGGAAGGTTGCTTATTGCGTTTCACGCCCCTCCCATAGATAATGAGCGACAATTCGATTCAGGGTGAATAGAGAACGGAGCAGGTGGAGCTTTGACAGTTTGGGTTTTTGCCCGTCCGGCGGTTCACAGCAAGCGTCCGTGACGACGGCAACTCGGTGAGAGGAGACGCGTCACACTTTGGCCGGACGCGTCCGCCAGAAACCTTCAGTGCACGCGCTTTCAACCGGAGAGGAGCGACGAGCCGCATCCAGCCTCTTGTGGCAAACTTGCCTGAAGCAAATCGCCTCACAGTGCCCGCCCGAATATTAGCCTGATAGACACTACTTAATAACATGGCTGCAACATCTGCCGATCATAATCACCCATTCGATAATCACATGACCAGCGCCACCGAAGAAGAGTTGCACGCGCCGGCACCGCAGGCTTCGTCTGCCGTCGCCGAACGCCCCGCACGCGGGACGAACGCGCACTGGGTTGACTCCCTGCGTCGCTCCGACGTGACCCGCCTCTGGACTGAACTCCACCGGATCGTCTGTAGCCACCCGCTCGTGCGCGCTTCGCACAGCGCGGGTCTGCTCGTCGAAGGCGCGGAACGCGGCAATGCTTACGTTGACCTGACGCAGGAACTCTTCGTCACGCTTCTCAGCAAGGCGCGCTTCCAGCATTATCTCGAGACGGCGATGACCGACTCCGAGATTGAATGTGAAATCAGCCAGATCGAACTGACCAATTTACTGACCGCCGAACTGCGCAAGCGTCACCCGGAATCCTATCGCCTCGCGCGCCGCATCTCCACCATCATCCAGTCGAGCGCGAACTTCCGCCGCTTCGACGGCGGGGCGGGGAGCATAGAGGACGAGCCGCATCGCAGACTGGCGGATCGCGTCTACGGCCTCAGCGAATGGCCTGCCGCCAAACCGCGCCGCAACTCTCAGGATTTGGAGCAGCGCATCCAGATGATCCCCGTCCACCAGCGCGACACGCGCATGGTCGGCTGCACGGGCGACTCGCAGATCATCATCAGCAATTCCGACCTCGAAGATTTGATCATCTCCATCCTCGAAGCGGCGGACGCGCCCGTGGACGTGCGAAGTTTGCGCAGCCTCGTGATGTCGCGCCTGCCCGTGATGGACATTTACCTCGTGCCGCTCGGCGGCGGCGACGACGAAGAGAATGGCCGCATCTTCGAGCCGGTTGACGGGCGCGAGAACCCGGAACAGGGCTTGCTGCGCCGCGAGTCGGAGCAGGAGGCCGTCGGCTACGTCGATCTCTTCCTGCGCGCCCTGCACACCAGCGTGCGCGGCAAGACCAAACAGTACGACCGCATGCTCGGCGTCCTCTGGCATTGTTACCTCAGCCCCGATCACGTCACGCAACTCGAAGCCGCCTCGCGCCTCGGCGTCTCCGATTCACTCGTCTCCGACTACCGGCGGCGCATCGAACACGAATTGCGCGCGTTGGCCTTCGGCGAGATCGAACAGGCGCGACGCTTCGAGACCTCTCTGCGCGAACGCGTGCGCGCGCTGGTGCTCGACAGCGAGGAAGAGAGCGTGGCGGTTTAAGAAGGGCGAGACGGTGAGGCGGCCTGAAAAATCTGACCTGAAGAAAAGAAAAGCGGTGTCACGTGTTCTATCGTGCGCCGCTTCGTTTTCATAGTAGCGGAAAGTTTTAATCCCGCGCGCGAGGGACAGCCGGGCTGACGACGAATCCGGGGGCGTTAAACTTTAAAGATGCCAACGAAGCATCCTTTCACCGATGATTACGAACCCGTCGCGCCGCCCGCCCGCGCGCGCGCCGCGACACGCGCCGCCGCTGCGGAAGGCGAGGGCGCGGCTGACGCGTGGGCGTTGAACGACACGCGCACGACGAAGGCTGGCGGGAATTTTGAAAGCGCGGGGAGAAGTGAGACAGACGCCGGACTCGAAAACAACGGGCGTGAGCGTTTGCCGGGCGGTGAAGCCGTGCCGCTGGCGGGGGCGGGCATCGAGCGCGCGCCCGTGTCGTCCGCACGATTCGAGCGCGGCCATTTGCTCTCTTACATCGGCCTCTTTCTTTTCACGGCGGTGCTCTACTTCCGCCCTTACGAACTCCACCCGTCGCTCGCGGGGCTGACTTCTCTGGCCTACTGGCTCGCCTTCGTGACGCTCGCGGTTTATCTGCCGACGCAACTCGCCCTCGAAGGCAACCTGACGGCGCGACCGCGCGAAGTGAACCTCGTCCTGTTGCTGTGTCTCTGCGCGCTCTTGTCAATCCCGCTCGCCATCGATCCCGGCGAGGCGTGGACGGCTTTCAACTACCCGTTCATCCGCGCCGTCGCCATGTTCATCGTGATCGTGAACGTGGTGCGCACGCCCCTGCGCCTGAAGGGACTCATGTTTCTTGGCCTCGCGGTCGGCATCGTCCTCAGCGCGGGCGCGATCAACGACTATCGCCTGGGGCGCGTCGCCGTCGAGGAAGGTGAACGCGTGTCGGGCGTGGTCGGCGGCATGTTCGGCAACCCGAACGACATGGCGCTCCACCTCGTGGTGATGATCCCGCTCGCCATCGGGCTGCTTTTGAGCACCCGCAACCTGCTCGCCAAACCGCTCTACGCCGTCTGCGCCCTCCTGATGGTCGGCGGCATCATCGCCTCTTTCTCGCGCGGCGCATTTTTGGGGTTGCTCGGCGCAAGCATCGTGCTCGGTTGGAAACTGGGACGGCGCAATCGCCTCTTGATGATCGTGCTGGTGGCAATCTTCGTCGTCGCGCTCGTCGCGCTCGCGCCGGGCGAGTACACGGAGCGACTGAGCACCATCGGCTCGGTCAACCGCGACGCGTCGAGTTCGTCGCGCCGCGACCTGCTGGTGCGCTCGATCATCGTCGCCATCTACAACCCCGTGTTCGGCGTCGGCATCGGCAACTTCCACATCGTCTCGATCCGCGAACTCGTCAGCCACAACGCCTACACGCAGGTGGCCGCCGAGATGGGGCTGGTGGCAGCCGTCATCTACGTCTCGTTTATCGTCGTGCCCATCCGCCGCCTCTCCGTGATCGAACACGCGACCTACGCCACGCGGCGCGGTTCGCGCATCTATTATTTATCCGTCGGTTTGCAGGCGAGTTTGATCGCCTTCATGATCAGCAGTTTCTTCGGCTCGGTGGCCTACCAGTTTTCGGTCTATTACCTCGTCGGCTACGCCGTCGCCCTGCGCCGCATCTACGAAGCACGGACGGGGACAGAGGTGGTTCCGCTTTCGAGAAAAGAGAAACGCGCCGCCCGCCGCGTCTCCGGCAGCACGCCCGCCGACAACGCGGACTTTCCCGCGCCCGGCCACACCGCCCCGGCCACGACGAGAATTTGAGCGAGACGCGATCGACCGCGCCCGCCCGAACGAACATCCATGCTCGAAGATCAACCGACAACGAATCCGAACGGCACCCGCCCCGCCGCCGCACCAGCAGCAGCGAGCGCGGGCGTCGCGGGACTTGCGTCGCGCGCGCCGGGCGATCCGCCGTTCGTCTCCATCGTCATCCCCTGCTTCAACGAGGAACGCTACATCTTCAAGGTGCTCGAAAATCTCGCCGGTCAATACCAGTCCGGGCGTTTCGAGATCATCGTCGTTGACGGGCGTTCGACCGATGCGACGCGCGAGCGCGTGGCCGATTTCAAGCGCGCCTATCCGAGTTTGCACGTCCGTCTGGTGGACAACCCGGCGCGCAACATTCCGGCGGGCGTCAATCTCGGCATCAACGATGCGCGCGGCGACGTGATCGTGCGCATGGACGCGCATTCGATCCCGTCGGCCAACTACGTGCGCCGCTGCGTCGAGCAGCTTGAAGGGGCGGAAAATGTGTCGGTCGTGGGGATGCCGTGGCGCATCCGTCCGGGGGCTGAGACGCGCGCTGGCCGCGCCATCGCCCTCGCCGTCGCGCACCCGTTCGGCATCGGCGACGCGAAATATCGCATGCCCGACAGCGCGGCGACCGGGTTTGTCGACACCGTGCCGTTCGGAGTTTTTCGCAAGAGTTTGTGGCGCGAGATAGGCGGCTTCAACGAGGCTCTGCTGGCGAACGAGGACTATGATTTTCACTACCGCATCCGCCAGCGCGGCGGGCGCATCCTGCTCGACACCTCCGGCCACTCGCTCTATTTCGCGCGCCCCACGTTGAAAGAACTCGCGCGGCAGTATTTTCGCTACGGCACCTGGAAAGCGCAGATGGTGAAACTCCACCCGCGCAGCTTGCGCTGGCGGCATCTGGTCGCACCCGCCTTCGTCGCGGGCGTCGCGTCAACCGCGCTGCTTGGTTTCTGGTGGCGTCCGGCGTGGCTGCTGCTGCTCGCGGCGGTCGTCCCCTACGCGCTGCTCTCGCTCCTGTGCGCTTTCCAACTCGCGCGGCGCGCGCGCGACATGAGTTTGCTGCCGCTCGTCGCGCTCATCTTTCCGGTGCTCCACGTCGCATGGGGGAGCAGTTTTTGGTTAGGCTTAGTGCGCGCGCCGCGCGTTCACACAGAGACCCACGGATGAACTGGCAACGCAAAGCTCGAATCCAGAATTTGATCGCCGCCCTGCCGCTCTCGAACGCGCTCTATTATGCGATGCAGCGGAGCGTCGGGAGCTTGCGCGCGGGACGCGCCAACCCGGTCGAGTATTTCGACGCGGCGCGGCGCACCGTCGAATGGATTCGCGCGACCGGGCGCGACGTTGAGGGCATGCGCTTTCTCGAAGTCGGCACGGGGCGCAACGTGAACTTGCCGACCGCCCTCTGGCTCTGCGGCGCGGCGGAAGTGACGACGGTTGACTTGAACCCGTACCTGTCGAGCGCGCTCGTCTTCGAGTCGAACGAATATGTGCGGCGACACGAGCGGGAAGTCTTGCAGGCGTTCGGCGCGGAAGCCGGGCGACCGCAATTTCAAGCACGTCTCGCCCAACTCTCAAGCTTCAAGGGCGACCTCGACGCGCTCCTGCGGATGATGAACGTCAGGTATCTCCCGCAGGCGGACGCGGCGCAGTTGCCGCTCGCGGACGGAAGCATTGACGCGCACGTCTCCTTCGCCGTCTTCGAGCACATTCCCGCCCGCGTCCTCGCGCGCATACTCTCGGAGGCGCGGCGCATCCTGACGGACGACGGCCTCTTAGTCCACATCATTGACCCTTCGGATCATTTCTCGCACGACGATGCGTCCATCACGGCGATCAACTTCTTGCAGTTCGGGGATGACGAGTGGGCGAAGTGGGCGGGCAACAAGTTTATGTATCACAACCGGCTGCGCGCCTTCGAGTATCTGGAATTGTTCGAGCGCGCCGGGGTGCGCGTGATCGAGCAGGCGCAGACCATTGACGAGCCTTCACTGCGCGCGCTCAGAAACGGCTTCCCGCTCCACCCGCAATTCAGCCACATCCCTGTGGAGCAGTTGGCCGTGAGAAGTCTCAACGTGCTCGGGACGTTCGCCGCGCCCGAAGTTGGCGAGGGCAGGGGAAGTTGAATCGCGTCTGAAAGGGCGCGCGTCCGGCGCGGACGAGGCGCACGCGCGAAGCATTGAAGACTGTTATCATGTCAGGCGGGGAGGCGAAGTTAAAAACATTGGTTGAAGCGGAACGCCAGAGAGAGAGTTCGTTGACGGTGCGTGCGGCATGGATCATGT
>DASPJG010000388.1:0-9404 GCA_035628755.1 Pyrinomonadaceae bacterium | reverse complement strand
GAGACGTGCTTCCGCGCGATGAGCCACCGCCCGAACCGCCGCGCCCGAGCGACGAGGCCGCGAGCGCGATTGACTCCTGCACGGCATCGAGTTGTGACTGCAATCCTGCTTGCGGCGCGGGCTGCTGCTCCTCACGCGTTCCGGTCGAAGCGGGAAGTTCGTTTGCCGCCGTCGCGTAATCGCCCGCCGCGTCGGCTAATTTGGCGATGCCGAAGTCGAGCACCTTGACGCGGTAGCCGCCGAAGCGATTCGGCTCCAGCCAGATGTTGTCCGGCTTGAGGTCGCGATGCACGACGCCCTGCTGGTGCGCCTCGTCCACTGCCGAACACGTCTGCTCCAGAATATCCACCACCCAGTCGAGCGGCAGGCGCGACTCTTCGGCCAGCACGTCGCCGAGCGTGCAGCCGTCCAGATATTCCATCACGAGATAGGCCACGCGTTGCGCGCCGACCTCTGCGAACCCGAAGTCGGTCACGTCCACCACGTTCGGGTGACGCAGCCGCCCCGCCGCGCGCGCCTCGCGTTTGAAACGCTCCACGAACTCGTCGTTGCGCATGAACTCCGGCGTGATGAGTTTCAAAGCGACGGGACGCTCCGTGCCGAGGTGTGTCGCCAGATAGACCGCGCCCATCCCGCCCTGCCCCAGCAGACGCTCCAACTGGTACTTCCCGTCCAGCACCTCGCCGATGAATCGCTCCAAACCAAACATACGTGCCAAAGCATCCCCGCGCCCGCGCCCAAAGTCAAGCGCGACGCTAACAGACCAGCCATTCCGATCCAAGATTCAAACGCGCAGGTGTGTTATTCGTTACCCCGACATTAAAAGTTCCCACGCACCGACGCGCCTCACGCGTCGAAAGAGAACGCGCAACCCGCCGCTAACAATCGCCGCCCGCCCGCTACCGCAACCCGCGTGCGATAACGGCGGGCTCTTCACTGTCGTCTGCGGGCGTGGCGACCTGTTTGAAAGCGAGCGCGCAGGCCGTCGCTGCCGAATGTTCGTAAGAGACGTTCGGGTCGCGCTCCGCAAGAGTCGCATGGACCTCCGTGGCGACCACCTTACCGGCGAGATTCCCCAGAGTTTGGAACACTGCGATGATCGCGCCGGTGGCGAGGCTCGGAGTCCGTCATAGAGAGAAGGCGGGCACGGACGAATTTATCCTCGCTATATTGTGCAAAATTTTCGCGCAGAGCCGCATAATTGTTGTATATTCCGCTGGGCACACGAAGGCCGTGCCGCCTACGAGCTTCATAGCAGCGTACAATCAGCTTGCATTGTTCCGCCGATTTAGAGCAAGGGCATCAAAATTTGCAGCAAACTGAGCGCAATCTCAGTCAGAGTTTCATCTTCTGACTCGGGATTGGCTGTGTCCGTATAAATTACGCCTGCCTGCGGCGGCGGCGGCGGCGGCGGCGGAGTCCTATCAGTGTGAAGTATGCCTTCACCGGCGTAAGCGGACGTGGTGAAGACAAAAGCCAAGACGAGAGTGGCAATAGCGTTTCGATAGTTTTTCATTTTTTCCTCTGAGGTAGTTGGTGAAACAGAACCCAAATAGTTTTAATTTGCGACCTATCCTGTTGATAAGCCCAGACTTTAGCCTGCCTGAAAATTTTCTAGCAAGCACAAAGAAAGCGAGCCCGCGTGTGACTTTAACCGAAACATTACTGGAACAGTTGGAAAACTGTGCTTTGAGCCGCGATGAGCGTGCGCAGCTTCGATGCCAAATAGCGACGGTTTTGGAGCATAGAGGCCAATACGAGTCGGCGCGCGACGCGCTTGGCGAACTATGGCAGGGCATCGGCGAACGCCCCGCCGTCGAAGGGTTGTCCGAGTTGACAACCGCAGAGGTGTTTTTGCGCGCCGGTTCGCTTTCCGGTTATCTCGGCAGCATCGGTCAAATTGAAGGAGCGCAAGAAAAAGCCAAAGACCTAATCAGCGAAAGTATAACGCGCTTTCAGACAATAGGAGAGCCGAGCAGAGTAGCCGTCGCACTGAGCGAACTCGGTTTCTGCTATCGCCGCGTCGGAGCATACGACGAGGCAAGGGTGGTTTATAAGGAGGCGCTCAAGGGGCTGGCCGGCAGCAGCGGGAGAGAGCGACGGGCTGAGATATTATTGCGCCTCGTCATCGTTGAATCGTTGAGCGGACGCTATAACGATGCGCTGCGCATTTTGATAGATGAGACGCAATTCTTCGAGGAAAGCGACAATGATTTCCTCAAAGGAAAGTTCCACAACGAGCTGGCCTGTACGCTCATGTGCCTGGGCAAAGCCGAACACCGCCCGGACTACACAGACCGCGCCGTCATCGAATACACCGCCGCGTCCATTCACTTTGAGGAAGCGGGGCATACCAGCTATAAGGCGCGTGCGGAAAGTAATTTAGGCTTCCTGCTCTACACCAACGGGCACTACGAGAAAGCCCTTGAGCACTTAAATCGCGCGCGCAACCTGTTCGTCAGTTTGGCGGATCGGGGAACGGTGGCGCAGATTGATGAAGCACGCGCCCGCGTCCTGTTGGAACAGGGCAAACTGCATGCAGCCGAGTGTGCGATCAGCGACGCCGTGCGGGTGCTCTCCACGGGCGGCGAGCAGGGCTTGTTAGCCGAAGCCCTCATGACATATGGCCGTGTGCTGTCCCGGCTTGGCAACTTCGTCGAGTCGGTGACCACTCTGAGACGCGCCGCCGATTTAGCAGAGGAAGCCGGGGCGGTCGAAGATGCGGGACGCGCTTTGCTCTCGTTAATGGAAGAACACGCCGACCGTCTGGCCGAACACGAACTGCTGGAGACTTACGAACGGGCAAATAACTTGCTCAAAGAGACGCAGGATGCCGAGACGATCTCGCGTCTGCGCGCCTGTTCCATCCGCATCGTGACGGCGCGGCGCGCGTCCCTCTCACAGAGACGAGTGCGCAGCCTCGTGGATTTCTGGGCGAACTTCAATCTCAACGAGCGTGTACGCGCCTACGAGGCGAGATACATCCGGCGGGCTTTGATAGACGGGCAGGGAAGCGTCACGCGCGCGGCGCGTCTGCTCGGTTTGCACCATTACGCCACGCTCGCCGCCATGCTGGACGAAGGAGGCAGGCATAGAGACCTCGCCCACCTGCGCACCCCGCCCGAACCGCGCAAGCAGAGCATCATTAATCGCAAGAGTCGCCGTCGGCCTCGCGCGCGCAGCGAAGCGTGAACAGTTAATATTCTCTGCACCGAAGCTCAACAGGGCGACTGCGACGCGTTTGATGCTGCGTTACCTCAAGGCTGCTTGAACTTCTCAGACGGCCTCTCTTGGAAACTGCTTTATCTTGTGTAGCTTTTCTTAGTGCGTGCGACGGCATTAGGTTTATGTGGAAGGTGGAGTCTAACGTGTCGGAGACGGCCATCTCTTCCCTTATTGGTTGGGTTAAAGGATAAACTATAGACCGTGCCTAGATCGCCGATAACTTTTTCATAAATACCAGCCAGGTCCTCTAACTTTTCCACTTCATAGAATAGCCCGCTTCCAGCTTCGGAAAGATCGTATAACTGGTTATAAGCCAGATCGAAAGTTTCAGGCTGAATATCCAGCGGACTCAAGGCTTCGTATTCCGTATTAGTCCAGATGGAATAAATCATGCCGTCGAATTCCCGAGCGCGGTTATATATGGTTTTGTAAGGCAGTGTAGAACCTAAACCGGCTACGTTAGGTAAATTGCTGTCGAGACCGTCGCTCATTACTATAATGGCTTTACGACGCGTGCTGATGGATTCTTTCTCTATATAGTCGAGGGCGTAATTTATTGCGTCATAAAGCTTGGTATCTCCTTGAGGAGATTGCATGGAATTAACCGCCGAGGTCAGGGCGGATTTATTAGAAGTAAAAGGCGAGACGAGGGATGTCATGCCGGAAAAAGCCACAATCGCGATACGGTCTTGAGAGCGGGTGGCGGAGACGAAACGTCTCGTCGCAGCACGAATAATGTCTGTGACTTTAGCCGTCGAGCCGGATAAGTCTATCAGCAAAAGTAAATCGAAAGGTGCATTGATCGTTTCAAAGTGCTCTATTTTTTGCTCGACCCCATCCTCTTCGAGTTTAAAATCCTTTTGATTTAATCCGGTTATCACTCGCCCGGTAGAACGCTCCACGACACTTGCATTTAGTGTGACAAGGTCGGTCTCAACTTTTACAACCTCGTCCTCGCCAACTTCAAGCGGGGCGTTTAGAGGCGGCTGGTCGGGAGACTGATTTGAACGCGGGACAGCAGCAGCAGAAGTCGCGCCTCTTAACACTGGCGCAAGGGGAGCCTCTTCTTGCAAGCGCCCCCCATTTTTCATAAGTATATTTTCTCGCCCGGATGCTACTTCCATAGAGGGCTTCATGGGAGAAAGGCGAATCATACCCGTATCGGAGTGTAGGCTTACGTGTGAAGAGCCGGTGCCCCGGCGTGCTTGATATTTCGTTTTAATTTCTTTGTTGTCGGTGGAAATAACCGAGCCATTTATGGAATGAGCCGTGATGTAGATATTGGGATTTTCCGGTAAGTTAAAATTTATGTCTCCTGATACGCTTTGTACCGAGAGAGACGCGGGAAGCCCATTTATATTAATTGTTCCTTTACTGGTTGATACCCGCAGTTTGCTATTTACCGGAACTTTCAATTTTAGAGCAATCGGGAATTGTCTTTCGGAAAGATTGTCCGACACCCTGATATGCAATTCATGTTCTGAACGCTCTAATTTTAAGGGCGACCTTTTAATACCTGAGGGTAAAACGGAGGTTGAAACTCCGATAAAGCTTTCCTGCCAGACAGTAACTTCAATGTCGCCGAGAGGATTTTCTAAACGTATCTCTCCGTTTGCGGGAGGAAATATCTTAAGCGCAGGCGATTCCTGGGCAGCGGTTGTCGCAGATAAACAAAGAATGGATATGATTAAAGTAAGTAGTGTCTTCGAAAAAAAGTAGTTCATAAGCGCTCTTTACCCTTAATTGTCAGAGTCAGGCCAGCCTTTGAGCTAACGTCTAATATCAGATGAACTTTCTCGCCCTTGCGCGCCTCATTATTGAATATACGAGTATTTTTTTCTCCTTCCCTAGATTTTCAGACCCGGCAAACTATAAGCACACAAACAAAAACGGGCAGCTTTCGGGCTGCCCGTAACTCTGTGGTCTTAAAGATGTACCCGGTCTCGTTGTCCCACTCCATCACCTGCCAGCGAGCCGGCTCCAGACGGTCTCCTTTCCGCTTATAGAAAGTGGGGAAATGGAGCAGCCCAGGAAATCTTTTTGCGAACACAAACCCGACGGACAGGTATGCCCGCTCGATCCTCTCATTTTCGACATCATAAAGGCCGTAGGCGCGTCTAGCATTGAAGCTCTTTGAGCAATATCCGAACCCCGCGATCAACAGCGGCATGGCCCGCTCATAGTAGCCGCGAACATAGGTATATGTGTTGATGTCAACCACCGGCTCTTCGTTGCCGAGGCTATACGACCCGCCGTTCTCCCGCACGCCCATCTCGAATGGCGCGAACATCCCTGAGGGCGAGGCGTAACGCGACCCGTCATAATTATCTTTGTCGCTTCGGTGATATAGACATAGGTCGAACGTAGGTGAAACATGTTGTCGATCTCACGGGAGAACCCCTCATACCCGTAGTCGCTCATGCTTGCGACGAACATGTCGCGAACAGATTCAACCAAGTCGCGACCAGTATCATCCACCGGCACAAAGTGAGAGGTTAGTCCATTCGTAGGGTCGTACAATTTTGCAAAGTCAGAGTGAGGCATACGGTTCTTTAAGACTACTACATGAAAATCTCTGCGCGGCTACATCTTAGACGCCCGACGCCTAGCATCAGCCGCGCCCACACGTAGAGTGCATGGCCGATTCCGCGGAGGGGCGTCGGGTGCATGCCGTTGTTAGATGGTGGCCTACGCTTACCCGCCTACCCGGCGAGTGCCTGCTGCACCGCCGAGAGCACTCTCTGGTCCGGCGGAAATCTTACCCACCCCTTCTTCGCGACCATCCGGTCTCCCACCCAGACGCTGAACTCGCCGCGGTCGCCCTCTATTAATTCCGGCTCTACCCCTAGCTCACGCTTGATTAAGCCCGCCACACGGGCGGCTCTCGGTCGGTACGACGCTCATATCTTGCAGAATCGGATGCGTACTGGCTTCATGAATGTAATCCTCCAGACTTTTAGGGCAGTGAACTTCGGTGTTGATTCTATCGTGAGGACAGAAATGTTTGCACTGCGCCACGCACATTGCACGAAACCATCTAACGCCCGTCCTCACCCGCTGCGCGCACGACAGCGGTACGGACAAGTTAACGATGAAACTTACGCTGATTCGCGGTCGGGTGCATGCCGTTGTCAGATGGGGCGATTAGTAGCGGCGATTACCTTTATCGAAGGCTAAGGCATGACGCAGCGAAGGCGAAGATATTTGATAGAGCTTCATATTATCGAGGCAAATCACGGACGCCCATTCAGACTCCACATATTCATTTGGAGGGAAGATCGCCGCTACTCTCTCACCGACAATATTCTCTCGTGTGCGATCATAAAATGGCTCCCGCTCAATTACCCGCACGGCGTCTCTCAAGGTGCGTTGATAAGCCTCCGCCGCTGCTTCACGAGACGGGAATCTAACCTGTGAGAAACTTAAACTTACGCCATCGTGAGATTTGTAAGCGGTGAATCCTCCATAACCTCCCGGCTCAACGACGAGTGACCCCATAGCCGTACATTCAAACTGGATATAGAATTTATGAAAAAGGTAGGTGGCTGCGACGCCAATTGCCAAGGTTAGAAAGAGAACCGAAACTCGAAATAAAAGACGCTTCATAACCCGCCTCAAGTAACAGGCTGCTCCCTTATATTACACGCTGCTAATCAGTAACCGTTCCCGAAAAGAAGCCATCTAACGCCCGGCATCACCCGCGCCCCTGTTCAAACTTCATGAGAGGCATCGTGAAGGGGCGTCGGTGCAGGCCGGACGTTAGATGGCCAGCCGCGTGTCAGGCGGCTGAGACATCCAGAGGGTCGGCTCCGTAAGGGTGGTCTAAGATATACAGCCAATTCCCGCTCGGCTGACGCCGTATCACTTCCGCCGTGTGGTTGTTTATCTCCAAGGGGTTGCCATCCGGCCCAGTCCCGATCAGGTGAACCTTCGCGCGCAGCAGCGCGATGTCACCGTGCACGAGGACGTACTGGTTCTCGGAGCGCATAGTCCCTTTGAGGGCAAGCAATTCTTGCAGCGAGACCCGAATGGCTTCGACTCCCTCGACCACTTGACCGGGCCTGGGGACAAGGACGGCGGTTGGCTCATACAAGGAGAGGAGTTTTTCGATGTCGCCGGAATTGAATGCTTCCGCGAACGCCGAGTTCATGTCCTCCGGGTTATACACTTTCATCTCGATGACTAGTCTCCACGTAGACAGGGTTACTTACTACCACATCCGAAAGGCAATCTAATGCCCGGCATCACCCGCCGCGCACGCAACGCATCAGGCACGGCGTCTTGCGGATGAAAGTTACGCTATTCGCGGTCGGGTGCATGCCGTTGTGAGGCGCGGCACGGTTTACCGCCTTACCCTTCCCATTCTATAGGCTTACCCCGGCGTAAATAATACCGAGCACAAAGATCAACGCCCCCAATAAATCACGGGAACGAGGAAGAGGCAGGCTCTTGGCTCTTGCCCCTCAGTTTTCTCCAGAAAAGCGAATGTCGGGCCAAGCTTGAAACCATGTTGTTGGCTCAGCGGTAAAGTAGGTATGGTTTGCGGTTCTTACGGAACTCCGCGGCCTCTCTTTCCCACTCCTCCAGAAGGTGGCGGAGGTGGCCACCCTCGATGGCGAGCCTCACCTTGTCCGACCCCGTGAGGCGGTCTATCGTCGCCGTCCAGGCGAAATCGCGCGGGTGCCGCCTGCGGATCTCATCGATGAGCAGGAGCGACGTGCGAACCGGCCGGTACGCCCGCCGGTCGGTGATGACGAAGCGAATCGCCGGGATACTCTGCCCCTTATGCTTGGCGGCCGTTGGCGCCACCGACATCATGATGGCTTCAAACCGGATGCCCGGGAGTCGCCGCTCGTTCATAACCCGGGCGACCTCCCGCGCGTTCAGCCAGGGAGCCCCAATCTGCTCGAAGGGCCGGTCGGTGCCCCTGCCCTCGGTCAGGTTAGTGCCCTCGAAGTAGACTGACCCGGGGTAGCTCGTCAACGCGGCCAGTGAGCGGAGGTTAGGGGAGGGGTTCACCCAAGGCAGTCCGGTCTCGTCGAACCACTGCGAGCGCCGCCAGTTCGCCACGCGCGCGACGAAGAGATTCGCGCCGATGCCGTACTTCCGGTTGAAGAGGGTGGCGAGCTCGCCGACCGTCATCCCGTGGCGCGCCGGGATGGGGTACATGCCCACGAACGATTTAAACTTGGGGTCGAGCAGGGCTCCTTCGATAATCTCCCCGCCAATAGGGTTGGGACGATCCAAGACGACGAACGGGATCCCCTTCCTCGCAGCCGCCTGCATCGACAGAGCCATGGTGGAGACATATGTCCAGGTGCGCCCCCCGACCTCTTGGAGGTCGTAGACCATAACGTCCACGTTCTTAAGCATCTCCGGCGTGGGGCCGCGATCCTCAGATAGGTAGAGGGAGTAGACGGGAACTCCCGTCTTGGGGTCGGTCTCGTCTACGATCTTTTCACCCGCCTCCACCGTCCCCCTGATGCCGTGCTCGGGGGCTAGCAGGGCGACCAGCTTCAATTGCTTGTGCTTCGCGATCAGGTCGATGTCCGAGGTCCTCGACCGGTCGATCCCGGTGTGGTTGGTAATAAGAGCGACCCGCTTCCCCCTGAGCTCCCGCGGCACGTCGGCGAGAAAAGTCTCGATGCCGGGGCGAACCGGCGGGGCGGAGGCGCGCGGTGTTACGCCAGCGGGCACCGGCGCGTCCGCAGAGTGGGCGAGGGTCGGCGCCGGTGTCATCGCACACGCGGATAGCAGCAACAGGGCAAGAGCAAAGGCCTTCATTGCTATGACTACACCTTCTCCCCGGCCTCACGCCACCCGCAGGCGCACGCGCCGTAATTCCGACTAAATCGTATCGTAATCAGTTCGGTCTTTCTCAACCAGTTTGTTACCTCGCGAGCGCCTGGCACTGGAATTGAGCCGCCGCGCGCACAACGCCGAACCCACACAAGTTAACGAGAAGAGCCACACTATGCACGGTCGGCTCGAATGACTTGATACACCGCCCCTCGCTAATAGCCTTCTATCTGCATGATGCTTTTCGGCGAGGCGCGATGTCGCTCAACTTTCTGGCTTTGTTCTCTGATGTGGCCTATCGCCCGGCATCACCCGCCCGCAAGATTGATTAACATGAGAGGCGTCGTGTCGCGGGTCGGGTGCATGCCGAAGTTAGATGG
>DASPJG010000387.1:0-10111 GCA_035628755.1 Pyrinomonadaceae bacterium | reverse complement strand
CGCGGCGCGTTCCTCGCCGACCTCCTGATGTTGCGCGGCATGCAACTGTCACCCTGTAACCCGACCTTCGTTGACTCGCGCGATGCGATCCTGCTCGCCGACCGCGAACGCTTCGGCGGCGAGAACCACGCCATCATCTGGCGCGCGTTCGCCAGCCACGGCGTCGGCGCGCTCGCCACTTCTTCGTCGAACGGCGGCGTGGGCGGCACGGTCGTCGAAGACTTCTCCGTCCCGGCGGGTGTCGCGTCCTGCGAACAGTTGGGGCCGCTCGCCGCCCCGGCCTTCGTCCTGTCGAACACCATCGACAACACGGCCACGATCACGATCTCGCCCGTCGCGGGCGCGGCGCGTTTCATCATCTCGCGCGCCGAGAGCGCGGACGGCACGTTCATCACCATCGGCGACGTGCCCGCCAACCCCGTCACCCCGACCGTCTTCAACGACGACGACGGCGGGCAGGGACTCATCCTCAACAAGACCTATTTCTATCAGGTGCGCGCCTCGCGCGACGCCGAGATGAACTGTGTCTCCGGCGCGCTGACGCAAAGCATCACGATCTTGGAGGGCGTCGTCGTCAAGCCCGCGCCCATTTTCACGGGCGTCAACGAAGTCTTCGACCCGGAGGCTTGCAACGTCCTCGTCGTCGGCTGGGGGCCTGCGACTTCCGCCAACCCGACCGCCGACATCGTCTACGACATCTATCGCTCGGAGACGGCCAACGATCCGGGGCCGACCATCGAGAACCCGACCAACCCGTCCGACGCGCTGCTCGAACCGACCTTCGAGCCGACGGCGCAGAACCGCATCGCTACGGGCGTGCGCGGCACGTCCTACACCGACACGGCAGTCATACGTAATCGCGTCTACTACTACATCGTTCAGGCCAGAGACGCGGACGCCAGTAAGATTGACACGAACGACACGGGCAATCGCAGGGTCAAGTTCAACGCGGCGTCCTCTCCGGGCGTGACCGGCACGCCGGTCTTCGCCTTCGAGGACTTCGAGGAAGGCGAGGCCGGTCAGGACGACTCGAACGTGCGCTTCACGCCGCCGCTCGTTGACGCGGGCGACGACCCGAAGGCCGAGATTCCAAACTTCCAGCGCGTCACGGGCGTGCAGGTTTCAACCGGCTCGGAAACCGGAGTCCTGACGAGCATGATGTACGGGCCGGACTTCAACCCCGGCGACTCCGCCGAGAACTGCGGCGCGGAGGGCGGCGGCGAAAGCGATTTCTCAACCACCATCGGCCCCATCACCCTGAGTCCCGACTCCGTGATGGAGTTCGACCACTTCTTCATCACCGAGGCGGCCTTTGACGGCGGCGTGCTGGAGATCAAAGTCGGCGGCGACGCGACCTTCAACTCGACGCCCTTCCCGGACAACGTCACCACCTTCGACCTCGGCAACTTCATCGTCGAAGGCGGCTACAACGGGCGTCTCAACGGCGACCTGCCGGAAGTTCCGCTCGACGGCTCGAAACTGCAAGGCCGCCGCGCCTACACGGGCGCGAAGGCCGCCCTGCACCACGTCCGCATCCCGCTCCAGGCCTTCGCGGCGGGCGGCATGCACAACCCGACGGGCTTGCCCGTGCGCATCCGCTTCCGCATGACTTCCGACGTGCTCAGCATCCCGTCGTGCAACGCGGGCTGGTTCATAGACAATCTGGCGATCAACAATCTCGACCCGGCCAGTTGTCCCACGGTCGGCGCAATCGGCCTCGGCGATCTCGTCATCAGCGAGTTCCGCCTGCGCGGCGCAAACGGCGAGAACGACGAGTTCATAGAGTTGTACAACCGCACGAACTCGCCCATCATCGTCACCACCTTCGACGGCTCGGCGGGATTCACGCTGGCCGTGCCTGACACGGGCGGCGCGCTAAGCGTGCTCGCCACTATTCCGAGCGGCGCGGTGATTCCGGCGCGCGGCCATTATCTCGTCGCCAACAACGGCGTGAACGGCTACAGCCTCTCGAACTACGGAGGCACGGACAAAGCCCTGCCCGACGCCACCTACGCGACGAACATACCGGACGGCTCCGGCATCGCGCTCTTCAGAACGAGCACGCCCGCAAACTTCACGCTCGCCAACCGCCTCGACGCGGCGGGTCACAGCCTCGCGCCGCCGCTCTATCGAGAGGGCGCAGGGATCGCGGGCGTCCCTACGGCCAACGGGCAGTACAGCTACGTGCGCAACCTGACGACGGGCTTCCCGCAGGATACGAACGATAACTTCAACGACTTCCTGTTCGTCGCCACTGAAGGCGAGGCTCTGTTCGGCTCTGACAACGACATCCCCGTCCTCGGCTCGCCGGGGCCGGAGAACCGTTTCAGTCCCATCCAGCGCAACGCCGTGGTCAAGGCTTCGCTCATCGATCCGGGCTGTTCAGGAGGCGGTTCTGCGACGAGCGCGTGCGCCCGCGTGCGCACAGGTGCGGGCGCAAACCCGGACAACGCAGCCTTCGGCACGCTCCTGATTCGTCGCAAGTTCCGCAACACGACCTCCGAGCCGGTGCGCCAACTCCGCTTCCGCGCCGTCAACATCACGACGCTCGGCAACCGGCAGGCGGGCGAAGCCGACCTGCGCCTCCTCTCGTCGTCCGACGTGGAGGCAACCGACTCCAACGGCAATCCCGTCTTTATTGAAGGGGTGACGCTGGAAGAGATGCCTTCGCCGCAGGTGCAGGGCGCGGGGCTGAACTCGACCGTGCGGCTTTCGCGTATCACGATGGGCGCGCCGCTCGCGCCGGGCGCAGCCGTCAACCTACAGTTCCGCCTCGGCGTGATGGTTGACGGCAGTTTCCGCTTCCTCGTCAACGTCGAAGCGTTGCCATAAAGACGCAACTCTCGCCTCATGGCTTGAGTTGCAAACCGCCAGCCCGCGCCGCCGCCGACTCGCCTGAGTTAGCGGCGGCGCGGGCTGATCTGTGGGTTTCCGCCCGCCCGCCATGTCGTGGCGGAAACTAACCCGACTCATATCAGCAGTAAGGTCGTTTGACCTGAGAGTGTGGTTGACACACGCCCCTGTCCAACATATAGTGTGCCTCTCCCGCACTGCGCCTAGCGGCTGCGCTTTCAGAGAAATAGTTCGCATCCCCTGTCCGCGTCTCAGGCAGACGAAAGTTGCACGAATGTTCAGACTACAACGACTAGAAATAACCGGCTTCAAATCATTCGCCGACTACACCGATCTCGTTTTTACGGGTGAGGGCATCACCGGCGTCGTCGGCCCGAACGGCTGTGGCAAGTCGAACGTCGCCGACGCCATCGCGTGGGTCTTGGGCGAGCAGCGCGTCAAGCACCTGCGCGGCGCGGAGATGAAGGACGTTATCTTTCAAGGCTCGCGCAACCGCCAGCCGAGCGGCATGGCCGAAGTCGTCCTCCATCTCGTGCGCGATGAGGCGACGGAGGAAGAACCGGACATCGACGATATTGATTCCACCCTCGAAGAGATAGACGAGCGCAGCGAACTGGTCGAAGAGAAATTCCTGCCGGTTGTGGCGGCCACCGAAACCGCCGCCGTCGCCACTGATGAGTCCGGCGTCGTTCAGGCGACTTCCGATGTGGCGATTGTTGCGGGCGAGACGGTTGATGAGATCGCCGCGAACGGAAATGGAACTGCGCTGGCAGGCGTCGCCGTTAATCAAACACCCGAAGCGTTGACGGCGAAAGCACAGCAGCATCACAAACGTCACTGGCGTCCGCGCCGCCTCGCGCTCGGCTTCGCGCCGGGCGAGACCGTGACGGTGACACGCCGCCTCTACCGCGACGGCGAGAGCGAGTATCTTTTGAACGGGCGCATCTGCCGCCTGCGCGACATACAGGATTTGTTTTCCGGCACGGGACTGGCGGGCGCGCACTACGCGATCATCGAGCAGGGGCGCATCGGGCAGATTCTTTCGGCCAAGCCGATGGATCGCCGCTCGCTTATCGAAGAGGCCGCCGGGATCACCAAGTTTCGCGTGCGGCAGCGCGCCGCCGAAGCGCGTCTCGAAGGCGCGCGCGCGAATTTGCGTCGCGTCTCGGACATCGTCTCGGAGATCGAGCGGCAGGTCGGGAGCCTGCGCCGTCAGGCGGCGAAAGCGCGTCGCTACCGGACGCTGCGCGAAGAGTTGCGCGAACTGCTGCGCCACGTCTACGCGGCGGACGAGCGCGCGCTGACAATCTCGCTGGAAGAACTGCGCACGCACCTCGCCGCTTCCGCCGAAGAAGTGGCTTCGCTCGCGGCCAAGTTGGAGGCGCACGAAGAGGAGGCACGGCGCGCGACCGCCGAGGCGCGCGAGTGCGAAGAGGAACTGGCAGCGGCGCGTGGAGCGGTCGCTGACGCCGCGCTCAGGCGCGACCGGCGCGAGCGCGAGCGTGCTTATCAACTCGAACAGGCCACATCTCTGGAGCGGCGCGTGTCGGACATCACGGGTCAGATGGAGATGGTGCGCGAGCGGCTGGCGACGGTCGAGGCGGAGCGCGAGACTTTGCGCGCGGGCGACGCGCAGTTGCGTGTGGAAGCCGAGACGACCGCGCGAGACTTGCAGGAGGCCGAGGCCGTCTATGCGCGACGCCTCGCCGAAGTGTCGGAGGCAGAGACGCGCATCGAGGCGGCGCGCGCCGAGTTGCTCACGCAAACGGCGGTCGCGGAACGTCTCTCGGAAATCAACCGGCAGTTGGAGGCGACGCTCGAACGCCTCGCGGCGCAGGCCGAAGGGCTGGAGCGTGAGGGCGAACGCGCTCGCGCCGCGCACGCAGAATTTACCGCGCAGGCCGAGAAACTGAGTGTTGAGATCAAGGATGCGCGCGCGCGTCTCGACGTGTTGAATGTCGAACGCGGCGCGGCGTCGGAAGGCGTGGCCGCCGCGCGGAGTTTGGTGTCGGCGACGCTGACGGAATACGCGCGCATGCGCGAAGAGGCGGCGCGCGTGCGCAACCGCCTCGACACGCTGGCCGAACTCGACGAGAAGCGCGCCCTCTATTCGCAGGCCGTGCAGCGCATCTTTTCCGCCGAACACGCGGACGAGGCCGAGATTGACCCGGCGAAAGATTTTCACACCATCGGCACGCTCGCCGACATGCTGCAAGTCGCGCCGCAATGGGAGCACGCCGTCGAAAGCATCTTCGGGTCGTATCTCCAAACCGTGATCGTGCCGACGCCCGACGACGCTTTCCGCGCCGCCGCGTGGCTCGAAGCCAACAACGCCGGTCGCGCCACCTTTCTCGTCGCCGGTCTCCACGGGGCGAGCGCGGAAACCGGCAACGACTATCTCTTACGCGGTACGCTGGCCGACGACCCCGTAACCGGCCTGCGTCTCGGCGACCTGCTCGGCGCGCCGCGCGAGATCGCTACGGTGCTCGCGCGCACGCTTCCGCGCGAGATGGGCGCGCGTTTGAGTGATGATCTGGAAGGCGCGATGTCCCTGTCGTTCGCCACGGGCGACATGTGCGTGACGCCGCGCGGCGAATGGGTGGCGGGCGGGCAACTGCTCGGCGCGGGCAACCCGCGCGCCGTCGAAGAGGGCACCGGCCTGCTGGCCTTCAAACGCGAGATGCGCGAACTCGAATCTCGCGCGGCAGACCTCGCTTCGGAAGTAGTCTCGGCGGAGGATTCCGTCAGCGCGGCGCGCGCCCGTCTGGTCGAACTGGAAGACGCGCTCGTCCTCGTCGCAGAGCAGATCGGGCGCGAGGAGCGCGAGCAGGTGGCGCGCGAACTCAACGCCGCGCAACTCGCGCAGGAGATCGAGCGCGCCGCGCGGCACTTGCGCGTCGTGGCCGACGATGCGGCGCGTCTGGCGGAAGAGCGGCGCGAGTTGGAAGCGCGGCGCACGCAAGGCTTGGCGGAAGCCGGAGCAGCCGAAGCCGCGCGTCTGGCCGCCACGCAGTTGGTCGCGGAGGCGGCGGAACTGTTGGCCGCCGAACGCCGCGCCGCCGAAGTCGAAGGCGAGCAGTTGAACCGCCAGCGCATGGCGTCAGCCGCCGCCGCCGAGCGTCGCCGCGCGACGGCCTCGGAACTCCGGCGCATGGAGACGGAGAAAGCCGACCTCGAAGCGAGGCTCGAACGCCACGCCGCCGAGATTGAAGAGATGCAACTGCGGCTCGAAGAATTGCGCCGCGCGATGGCCGAGATGGACGAGACGAGCGGCTCGGTGGAGAGCGAACGCGCCGCGCGCGAGTCGGAAGTAGCGATGGCGGCGGAGCGTCTGGCGGAAGCGCGTGCACGCGCCGACGCGCTCTCCGACGAGTTGACGGAGTTGAACCACCGCGCCGCAGCGGCGCGCGACGCTCGCGCGACGCTCGAAGTTAATCGCGCGGAGACGGCGGCGCGTCTGAATTATTTGCACGAGGCCTGCATGGCCGAACTGGCGCAGCCGCTCGAAGAGATCGTGACGGCCTATGAGCCGGACGCCGAGTTTGATCTGGAAGCGGGGCGGGCGCGCGTCGAAGAGTTGCGCGCGCGGGTCGAAAGTTTCGGCGCGGTCAACATGATGGCGCTCGAAGAACTCGCCGAGTCCGAGGAACGGCTGGCGTTCCTGACCACGCAGCGACAGGACATCATTGACGGCATCGGCTCGACCGAAGAAGCCCTGCGGGAGATCAAGCGTCGTTCGCGCGAACGTTTCCGGCAGGCGTTTGAAGAGATCAACCGGAACTTCGGGCAACTGTTCCTCGAACTCTTCGGCGGCGGGCGCGGCGAGATGAGCATGATCGACGCCGACGACGTGTTGGAGTCGGGCATTGACATCGTGGCGCAGCCGCCGGGCAAGCGTCTGCAAAACGTGCTGCTGCTCTCCGGCGGCGAGAAGGCGATGGCGGCTCTGTCGCTCGTGCTCGCCATCTTCCGTTATCGTCCCTCGCCCTTCTGCCTGCTCGACGAAGTTGACGCACCGCTCGACGAGGCCAACATCGGTCGCTTCACCGCGAAGATCGCCGAGATGGCAACGAACACCCAGTTTATCGTCATCACACACAACAAGCGCACGATGGAGATCGCGCGCGCTCTCTATGGCGTGACGATGGAAGAAGTGGGCGTGTCGAAACTCGTCTCAGTCAGGTTTGAATAAACGTGAAGCAAGTTAAATTTTATCAGGCAGCACTCGTCGCCGCGCTTCTTTTCCAGAGCGCGGCGATTGACGCTACGGCGGCGCAAAGCAAGAAGAACAGCAAGAGGACGACCGACGGAGCTACGTCTTTGCCCGGTCAGGTGTCCGAAGCAGCGCCCGCCGTCTCGCCGACGCCCGCGCCCGGTAAAACGAATAACAGGCAAGCGCAGCCCGCGCCCTCTCCCGCAGCAACGAATGCGGCGAAAGCTGGCGCGCCCGCGTCGGTGCACTACTCCTACGAATTCAACCAACCGAATTTCAACATCCGCCGGATCGTGATCGAGCACGACGAGGCGGGGCGCGGTCAGGTCACTTTCGCACGCAAGGAGAGCGAGGAACTTTTTACAGACCCGCTCCAAATCCCGCCCGCCGCGCTCGCGCGCCTTCTCGCCTCTTGGGAAGCCTTGAAGTTTCTCGATTCAGACGCGAGCTATCAGGACGATAAGCAGTTTCCGCATCTCGGCACGATGACCTTGCGGATGAAACAAGGCACGCGCGACCGCAAGGCGGAGTTCAACTGGACGCGCGACGAACATGCCTCCGCGCTCGCCAAAGAGTATCGAGGCATCGGCGAGCAGCAACTCTTCATCTTCGACGTGACGTTGGCGCGGCAATACCAGCCTTCCGACACGGTGAAAATTTTCAAACGCCTCGAAAGCCTTCTCAGCCGCAACGAGTTGTCGGACACCGCGCCGCTCATCCCCGTTCTGCGCGACCTCGCCACGGACGAACGCATCCCGCTCATGGCGCGCAACCACGCCACGCGCCTGCTCAAGAAAATAGAGAAGTAAATTTAACGGTGTCAGGCCGCGCTGTCTTCCGCCTCTTCGCTCGCGGGCGGCGGGGCGGGCATGAAGCGCACGCGGCGGATGCGGTGGCGGTCGACGCGCTCGACCGTGAAGGTCGCGCCTTCGTGCTCGACCTTCTCGCCCTGTTTGAGGATGCGCCCGGCGCGTGCGAGCAGGAACCCGGCGAGCGTCGTATAGCCTGCGTCTTCCGGCAGCTTCAACTTGAACTTTCGATTCGCGTCGCGCACGGCGAGCATGCCGTCGAGAATGTACTGGCCGTCTTCTTCGACGATCTGCGCGCGCACTTCCTCATCATACTCGTCGTTAATCTCGCCGACGATCTCTTCGAGCAAATCTTCGAGCGTGAGGATGCCTTCGATGCCGCCGTGCTCGTCTATGGCGAAGGCGAGGTGCGTGCGCGCGGCCTGCATCTGCGCGAGCACGCTGCCGAGGCGGGCGGTGGCGGGCACGAACATCGGCGGGTGGAGCATCGCCTCCATGTCAAACTCCGTGCGCCCCGAAGTCTTGAGACAGGGCATGATGTCCTTCATGAAGAGGACGCCCACGATGTTGTCGAATTGATCGCGGTAGACGGGCATGCGCGAATAGCCCGTCTCGCAAAATCTCTCTTCCACCTCTTCGAGCGTCGCCGTGACGGGAATGGCCGCGACGGTCGTGCGCGGGATCATCGCCTCGCGCACTTCCGCCTCCGAAAAATCGAAGACGCGGTTGATCAATTGCTGCTCTTCTTCTTCGAGATGCCCGCCCTTGTGCGAGGCGTTGATGAGTTGGCGGATTTCCTCTTCGGTATAGATCGAGGCGTGCGCGCTTGAGGCGTGCATGCCGAAGGGACGGACGACGCGCGCGCTCGCCCAGTCGAGTGCGCGGATCGGCCAACTGAACAACTTGTAGAAAATCTCCATCGGCAAGGCCGACCACATCGCCACCCGCTCGGCGCGTTCCAGCCCGACGAGTTTCGGAGCCTGCTCGCCAAAGACGATGTGCAACGATGTCAGGAGCGAGTAGGCGATGATGAAGGCGATAACGTGAAGGGCGGCGTCGGGGACGTGCAGGCGATGGAGCGGCGATTCGATCAGGGCGGCGATGGTCGGTTCGCCGATGATGGCGAGCGCGAGCGAGGCGAGCGTGATCCCCAGTTGCGAAGCGGAGAGGTAAGCGTTGAGGTTGTCGAGGATGCCGAGCAGCCGCCGCGCGCGCCGGTCGCCGTCTTCGGCCAGCGTCTCGATCCGGGAACGACGCACGCCGACGAGTGCGAACTCCGCCGCGACAAAGAAACCATTGACCAGCACGACCACGCCGATGGCGACTAATTTGAGAGCCGTAATCATTATCTTCGCGGCGAGGCGATCAAATCAATGCTAACTCCCACATTGCATGTCGTGATGTCTGAAAAGTCGCCTTCAAGATTATTGCGACGCACGCCAGCACGTCAACAGAAAAACGGGGAAGAATCGCCCTGCAGGCGCATCGCCCCGCCGAGCCGGAGGCGCAACGAGGCAACGATTTAATCCTCCAACGCGCTCATCCTCTCGCAAAACTCGATGAGCCGGTTTTCCGCCCAGAAGCGATCTTCGCCACGGGTGTTGCCGTCGGAGACGAAGCCGACGTGGCCGCCATGGCGGGGCGCGAGCAGGATCACGTTGGGGTTCGCGCCGACGGACGGGTGGCGGAGCGAGTCGAAGGGGATGAAGGGGTCGTCTTCGGCGTGGATGATGAGCGTGGGGACGCGTATGCGCGGGATGAGCGGGAGGGAACTGGAGCGCGCGTAGTAGTCTGCCGCGTCGCTAAAGCCGCCGTGCGGGGCGGTGTAGCGTTCGTCGAATTCGCGGAGCGTGCGAATGAGGGCGAGCCCGCTCGCGTCGTAGCGTTCGGGGTAGAGGCGCGCGGCCTCGCGCATGCGCCGCTTGAGGCTGCGGATGAACTTGCGCTGGTAGACCCAGTTGGAACGCCGCTCGATGGCCGCGGCGGACGCGGCCAACTCGACCGAGGGCGAGACGGCGCAGACGCCTTTCAGTTCGCGCGGGAAATCCGCGCCGTATTCGCCCGCCAGCTTGAGGCTCATGTTGCCGCCGAGCGAGAAGCCGCAGAGAAACACGCCCGTCAATTGGTCGCGCTCGACGAGTTCTGTGATGAGCGCGCGGAGGTCTGCGGACATGCCGCTGTTGTAGAGCGTCTGTGTAAGGTGGAGCGTGTCGCCGCAGGTGCGGATGTTCAGGCG
>DASPJG010000386.1:0-4558 GCA_035628755.1 Pyrinomonadaceae bacterium | reverse complement strand
GTTGAGCACGCCGAAGATGTTGGCGTAGGTCAGGCCGCTCGATCCGGTGGTGCCGGGCGTGGTTTCGATGGTGCGGATGTTGCGGCGGTTCGGGTCGTTGTTCGTGTTGTCAATAACGAAGTCGCCGCTGCGGCTCGCGTCGCCGACGCGCAGCACGATGTTCTCGGGCACAATGCCGTTGGCGCGATACGCGGCATCGCTGAAATCGAAGGGCGACGTGCCGAGATCGCTGTCATCGGCGAAACTGGTGGTGTTGAGGGTCAGACCCGGCAAGGCCATCAACGCCAGCGCGAAGACGGTGAGCCAGAATGTAAACTTCGATGTTTTCCTACTCGTTCTCATAATGGGGGTCTCCTAAAGTGGTTATCGGATTGCCGGGGGTTTGAATTCCCGGCTCAAGAGAGATGGATTCCCAAGAATCCGGGGCTGCTTTGGACACACTTCGACCGAGCCTTCTGCGCTTCCTCCTGTCGGGAAGGATGCAAGCATAAGTGCCAACTTCCGTCTCTCTATTCCCTGAGAGGCAGGGCGTCAGCGACTGACATCGGGCTCTACATTTCGATAGCTGTCCGTCGTGCGAGCAGAAAAGTTAAAGATGACCTTTGGACTGCATTCCGGTGACGACCTGAGGCAACTGTGCGAGGGTGCTGTGTGGTCGAACGCATGTACTGACGACGTTCCTTGTGAATGCGGGGGCATTATGAAGGAGGGCGGGTTGATAATATGTCAGGTGGCTGACACACGTGTCAGCCACCTGACATAAACGAGAAAAAAGTTTGCACCCCGAGCGCGAGCAACACCGCTCCATACGTCTGCAGGTCTTTCAGGCAGTTGATGCGAATCCACCCGCGCCCCAACTCGATGATGCCGCGTCGTTCCAGATCGTTGAGCACGGAGGTAGTGGTCTGGCGCGACGCGCCGATCAGGCTGGCGATGTCGTGGTGCATGAGCGGGACGAGGTAATCGCGGGCGACCGTCTCGGATTCGGAGACGCCGAGCGCAAGCTCATGCAGCAACTCGCAGACGCGAGCCGAGACATCCTTCGAGGTGATGTCCGACAGCTTTTTCTCCATCCGCCTGCGCCGGTCGCCGACGAGGCGGATGTAGCTCATGGCTAACTTTGGCCGGGTCAAAAGCAGGTGCGTGAAGTCGTGCTTGTTAAAGACCCACATCGAGACATCGTCGAGCGCCTGCGTCATGTTGCTGCGCAGAGAATCGTCCACGAGCGCGAACTCGCCGAAAATTTCGCCGGGTCGGATGATGTCAATGGCGACCTCTTTGCCCGACCCTGACAGCACCGACAGTTTGACTCTCCCCTGTCTCAGGACGTAGACGACATCGGCGCAATCGCCCGGCATGTAGATAAACTCTCCGCGAGCCTTGCGCAGGCAGCGTGCGTAGGCCGCGATGCGCGCCATGTCCTCTTTGCCGAGTTCGGCGAAAAGCTGCACCCGCTGGCCGCGGTTCGAGGACTTGGGGCTCTCGCCTTCAGCCTCACGGCGTGGGGACGCAGGGCTTGTGGCCGCCGCGCCGTTGTCATGTCTGGAGTCGGAATCATTATTACTCAGTGAGTCCACTGGTGAGATAGTTGAGGAGTCCATATTTTCTGTTCCTACCTTGTTTCTGATTCATTTTACGTGCGAGACGTGTGGGTCAGTTGAACCGGGAGCACAAGTTTGTGATGTGGTCAGACAGTAAGGCTCTCTCGAAGCGGCGACCGGTGAATGTAAGCACGTTCATCTTGTGTCAGCACCCTTTATGTAAGCATCCCGGCGCAGGCGAAAGCGATTGAGGCCGGTTGATATTAACAAGCGCGCATGGCCAAGACAGAAATAAGAAAGCCCGCGGGGCGCAGTCGCCGCGGGCTTCCCGAAAAATTTACACGGAGACGCTCTGATACCACCATGACTCGTAACGATTGCAACGCAAGTTGAAGGTTTTCATGCTGCACGCTCACCCATGCCGTCGTCCCGCCCCTCACTCTTCCCGACGCTGCCGAGCAAGGCCACAAAGTCCGCCGCCTGCTCCCTGAGCCGCGCGGGCGTCGGCATGCGGTCGAGCCGGAAAAGCTCTTCCACGGCGGCCATGTCGCGTTCGCGGTTCATTCCGGCGACGGCGAGCACGCGGTCGTCCTTCGCATAGAAGGCGAGGAAGTCGCCCGACGAAACTTCGCCCTGATAGATGATCTCGTCCCACGCGGCGGCGTGGCCGACGTAGAGCAGCCCGGCGTCGAACTGGCGCGTCCAGAAGAACGGCACGCCGTCAAAGGGGGTGGCTCTGCCCATCATATTGTGCGCCGCTGTCCGCCCCTGCTGCTGTGCCATGCGCCAGTGCTCGATGCGCACGCGCATGCCCGTGCGGTGGTCTGGGTAGGAAGCTATGTCGCCCGCCGCATAGAGGTCTGCGGCGGCGCGCAGGTGCCTGTCAACGAGAACGCCGCCGTCATCATCCAGCGGGACGCCGCTGAGAAAACCCGTGGCCGGATGCACTCCGACCCCGGCCACCACGATGTCCGTTTCGATCCGCTCGCCGCTTTCAAGCACGACCGCTTGAACCTGATCGCAGCCCTCAAAGCAATAGACGATTGAGCCGAGTTTGAACTTGATGTTGCGGCTCTCGTGCAGACGCCGGAACAACGCGCCGACCTCTGCGCCGAGCGTGCTCTCGAAAGGCTCTCCCGACGGCGCGACGACCGTCACTTCCAGACCGCGCTCCGCCAGACTGTACGCCACCTCCATCCCGATGAAACTCGCGCCCACGACGACCGCGCGCTTCGCGCGCGAAGCGGCTTCGATGATCGAATCCGCATCGGCGAAACTGCGAAGGCCATAGACGTTCTTTAAATCCGCGCCCGGAATGTTGAGCCTGCGCGATTCGCCGCCGGTCGCCACGAGCAGAGCGTCGTAGGTTTGCGACTCGCCGCCCTCGAACGTGATCGTCTTCGAGCGGGCGTTAACGCGCTTCACCTCTTTTTTACACACCAGTTCGATGTCGCACCCGGCGTAAAATTCGTCGGGTCGGAGCGGCATCCAGGCAGGTTCGGCGTGGCCTTGCAGGTAGTCTTTGCTGAGATTTGGCCGGTCGTAAGGGGCGCGGTCTTCGCGTGTGATCAGGATGATGCGCCCGCGAAAGCCATCCTCGCGGAGAGTCTGCGCCGCTGCGTACCCGGCTGCGCCGCCGCCGATGATGACGAATTTGCGCGGGTCTGCGTCAGGGTCGTGTTTTGCCAGTGAGGGAACCCGCCGGTCTGGCGGCTCTGCGGGGAGACTGGCGAAGACGCGCCCATCACGCACGCGCACGTCGTAGCGCATGAGCGCGTCGAGCGCGGGCGGCTCTTCCATGTCGCCGGTCGTGACGTTGAAGCAGGCATGATGCCACGGGCACATCACGCGCGAGCCGCAGAGCGTGCCTTCGACGAGCGGTGCGCCGTAGTGAGGACAGGTCGGGCTGACGGCGTAAAAGTCGTCGCCGACGCGCGCCAGCAGGATTTTCGTTTGCCCGGCAGAGACTTCTTTCATCTCTCCGTCGCGGAGGTCGGAGGTGTTTCCGAGGGGGAATTCCTTATCGTCCATAACATTGATTCAGGCCACGTTTGTGAGGTGTCCCATCTTCTCCTTCTTGGTCTTGAGGTATTTTGCAAAACAATCGTGGGGTTCGATGTCGAGCGGCACACGCTCGACCACCTCCAACCCCATCTGCCTGAGCGCGCGAATCTTCGCGGGGTTGTCCGAGATCACGCGCACCGAGCGCAGGCCGAGGTCTATGAGGATTTCCGCACACTGTTCGTAACGGCGCATGTCGGCCTCGAAACCGAGACGCAGGTTGGCCTCGATGGTGTCCGCGCCTTCGTCCTGCAAGGCGTAGGCGCGTATCTTGTTGATGATGCCGATGCCGCGCCCCTCTTGCAGTTGGTAAACTATCGCGCCATGCCCCTCTTGTTCGATGAGCTGCATGGCGGCGTGCAGTTGGCGTCCGCAATCGCACTTGACCGAGCCGAACACGTCGCCCGTCATGCACTGCGAATGGATGCGAACCGCGCTCGGCCTGTCAGGGCGCAGTTCGCCTTTAACGAGCGCAACGAACTCTTCGGAGGAGATGAGCGAGCGAAAGCCGACGATGCGAAACTCTCCCGTCTCGGTCGGCAAGTGCGCCACGGCCACCCGCTTGATCGTTTTAGGCGCGCGTTGCGCTTCGGTGGTGCGGTATAAATTCATCTCCGTGAGTGTCATTTGCTGTCTCCTTTTATCCTCGACTGAAATTCACACCGGCGACGCGCTCTACAGCGACTTGAGATACTCGACCAAGTCCCTCTTCTGCGGGTCGCTCAGACGCAGCATGAAGTGGCGATTGTAATGCTCGACCACGTCGAGCAAGGTGGCGAATCGCCCGTCGTGGTAGAAGCCGCCCTTCTGGTGCGTCCAGAGTCCACGGAGGGGCGCGGTGCGGTAGCGTTCGTCAGGTGAACGCTTCGCCTGAAAGTCGTCTATGCCGATCTCTTCCGGCGTGTGCATGTTCCAACCCGGCTCGGTGAAGATCGGCGGCACATGGCAGGTGGCGC
>DASPJG010000385.1:0-2098 GCA_035628755.1 Pyrinomonadaceae bacterium | reverse complement strand
TGAAGAAATCCACACCGTTCGTGCTCGTGAAGATGAGCCAATCATAGCCGTATAGATGTTCAATCGCTTCGTCGAGCAGGGCGAAACTTTCCGGCTCGACGATCTCGATGGTGGGACAGGCGACGACGCGCGCGCCGTAGCGTTCGAGTTCGGCGGCGAACTCCGCCGATTGCGCTTCGGCGCGCGTGATGACGACGGTGCGCCCGCGCAGGGGTTGCTCTTGAGTGTGGCGTGGGTCGGGTGTCATCGCGCGAGAGACATCATAGGGAATTCAAACGGACAAGACGCAAACGGGCAACTTTCAGACAGTCAGTCCTTCGAGCAACTCTTCCGCGCCGCGTTCGCGCAGGCGCACGGCGAGCATCTCGCCCGCGCGTGCGGCGTGTGCGGCGTCGTCTTCCAGTTGGTCACGGATGATTCTCTGGCCGTCGAGCGCGGCGACGAGAGCGTCGAGGCGAAGCGTGTCGCCGTTGACCAACGCGTGCGCGGCGATAGGAACTTGACAGCCGCCGCCGAGCGCAAAGAGCAGCGCGCGTTCGGCGGTGCAGGCGGCGCGCGTCGGGGCGTGTTCGAGAAGCGAGACGAGCGACGTGGTGCGCGAATCGTCAGCGCGCGTCTCGATGCCGAGCGCGCCCTGCCCGACGGCGGGCAGCATTTCCGCGTGATTGATCGCGGCGTTGATGCGCGACTCGAAGCCGAGGCGGCGCAAGCCTGCCGAGGCGAGGATGATCGCGTCGTAGCCGCCCTCGTCGAGTTTGCGCAGGCGCGTGTCCACGTTGCCACGTAAATCTTTGATGGAGACATCGGGGCGCAAGTGTTTTAACTGCGCCTGTCTCCGCAAACTCGACGTGCCGACGACGGCCTTTGGCGGCAGCCCTTGAAGCGAGTTGTTTTCCGCCGCGACGCCTTCGCGCAAGATCAACGCGTCGCGCGCATCTTCTCGCTCGGTGATGGCAGTGATGGCGAGATTGTCCGGCAGGGTCGTCGGCAAATCCTTGAGCGAGTGGACGGCCAGATCAATCTCTCCGGCGAGCAGAGCCTCTTCGAGTTCCTTCGTGAAGACGCCCTTGCCGCCGATGACGGCGAGCGGCACGTTGAGCATCACGTCGCCGGAAGTCTTGATGACCTCGATGCGAATCTCCGCTTCGGGGCGCAACTCGGCAAGCCGCGCCTTCACCCACTCCGATTGCCACAACGCCAGCTTCGAGCCGCGCGAACCGATGACGAAATGATTCCTCATAACTTGCAGAGGCCGGTAAAAAAGGAGACTCCTTTGAACGGCCTCTCACGTCTGACTCCGGCCTCTGCCCTGTGGCCTCTCAATCCTCAAGTCCGAAAGTGTTGCGCCATGCTTTGAGGTTTTCTTCCTCGCCCGTGTCGTGCGAGCGGCGCAGGCGGTTGATGATGGGGTGCGAAATTTTGTTGACGGTGGACATCAGCAGGGCTTCGACGGCGCGCTCCTGTTCGGGCGTCAACTGGCCGAGGCGGCTGCGCTGGCGTTTCAGTTCGGCGCGCGCAATCTCCTCCAATTTCTGCCGGAGCGCGGCCACGGTCGGGCCGAGGTCGAGCGAGCGCAGAGCCTGTTGAAACTGCATCACCTCGGACTCGACGATCAACTCCGCGCGCTCGGCTTCGCGCTCGCGCTCGCGTATGTTGGAGGCGACGACGGCTTCCAGATCGTCCACGTCGAAAACGAACAGGTTGTCGAGTTCGCCCACCGAAGGGTCAACGTTGCGCGGCACGCTGATGTCTATGAAAAAGGCCGGACGCTGCCGCCGCGCCGCCAGAGCCTCGCGCGCCATCTCCTGCGTGACGACGTATTCGTCGGCGGCGGTCGAGCAGACGACGATGTCGGCCTCGGCCAGATGCGCGGGCAGGGAAGAGAAGTCGAGCGCGGTGCCCTTGATCTTGTTGGCGAGTTGTTCGGCGGTTTCGATGGTGCGGTTGGTGACGAGGATGCGCGACGCGCCAGCGCTCGCCAGATGTTGCGCGGCGAGTTCGGCCATCTCGCCCGCGCCGATCACGAGCACGGTCGTGCCCTTGAGCGAGCCGAAGATTTTGCGACCGAGTTCGACCGCCGTGAAACTGATCGAGACGG
>DASPJG010000384.1:0-10950 GCA_035628755.1 Pyrinomonadaceae bacterium | reverse complement strand
CTTTCGAGCACGCGCTTGCCCGCGCCGCGCTCGCCCACGCGCTCTGCGAAGTCGTAGATCGAACTGAAACGCCCGCCCTCTTCGCGCGCCTGAATCATCGCGCCCACAGCCGACTGCCCGATGCCCTTGATCGCCGCGAGGCCGAAGCGGATCGCGCCCTCGACGGGCGTGAAGCCCGCGCCCGACTCGTTCACGTCCGGCGGCAGCAGCTTGATCCCCTGCGAGCGGAGTTCCGAACCGTACTTGAAAATCTTCGCGGCGTCGTCAGCCGTGTAGGTCATCACGGCGGCGTAGAAGTGTTCCGGGTACTGCGCCTTGAGATAGGCCGTCTGGTAGGCGACGTGCGCGTAGGCGACCGAGTGCGAGCGGTTGAAGCCGTAGTCCGCGAACTGCGCCATCAGGCGGAAAATCTCTTTCGCCTTCTTCTTCTGAATTTTATTCTTGGCGCAGCCGTCCATGAACTTCTGCTCGTGGACGGCCATCTCCTCGCGGTTCTTCTTGCCCATCGCGCGGCGCATGAGGTCGGCCTCGCCCAGGCTATAGCCGCCGAGCCGCTGCGCGAGCTGCATGATCTGTTCCTGATAGACGAGGATGCCGTAGGTGTTAGAGAGAATCTCTTCCATCTCCGGCGTCAGGTATTCGACCGGCTTCTTGCCGTGGTAGCGATCAATGTAGTCGTCAACCATGCCGCCGTCGAGCGGGCCGGGTCGGTAGAGCGCGTTTAAGGCGGAGAGGTCTTCGATAGACTTCGGCTTGAGCTTCCGGCAAATCTCCTGCATGCCGGTGGATTCAAACTGGAAGACCGCTTCGGTGCGACCGAGGCCGAACAGCTTGTAAGTCTTTTCGTCGTCGAGCGGAATTTCCGACCAGACGATCTCGCGCCCGTGCATCTCGCGAATCGTCTTGCAGCACTGGTTGATGATCGAGAGTGTGGTCAGGCCGAGGAAGTCCATCTTGAGCATGCCCGTCTTTTCCAGATCGGACATTTCAAACTGCGTCGTGAACTCCTGCTTGTTGTTGACGGCGACCGGGATCAACTCTTCGAGCGGCTGCGGAGAGATGACGACGCCCGCCGCGTGGACGGACGAATGGCGCGCGCAGCCTTCGAGCCGCCGCGCGATTTCGATGACCTTGCGCGTCTGCGCGTCGCGTTCGACGGCCTGCTTGAGTTCGGGCACGGTTTCCAGAGCCTGCCCGATGGAGACGTTGCGCCCGCGCACGGGCGGTGGGATGAGTTTGGCGATCTTCTCCACGTCGCCGTAGGGCATGTCGAGCGCGCGCCCCACGTCCTTGATCGCGGCCTTCGAGGCCATCGTCCCGAACGTGATGATCTGGCAGACCGACTCGCGCCCGTAGAGTTGCGTCACGTGGTTGATGACTTCGGCGCGGCCATGCACGCAAAAGTCAATGTCTATATCCGGCATCGAGACGCGTTCGGGGTTGAGGAAACGCTCGAACAGCAGGTCGTACTGGAGCGGGTCAACGTCCGTGATCTCCAGACAGTAGGCGATGAGCGAACCGGCAGCCGAACCGCGCCCCGGCCCGACGGGAATTTTTTTGTCCTTCGCAAACTTGATGAAGTCCCACACGATGAGGAAGTAGCTGGGGAAGCCCATCTGCTTGATCATCGCGATCTCGCTCGAAACGCGTTTCTGATATTCGTCGAGGCCGTGCTTCAGGCAGTTCTTCGAGCGCATCGGCTCCCAGACCGTCTCGCGCCGTTTCTCATAACCCTCGCGCACGACCTTCTCGAAGTATTCGTCAATCGTGATGTTGCCCTCGGCGGCGGGGATGGGGAAGATGGGAAGCCGGTTTTCGCCGAGCGGGAGTTTGAGGTCGCACATCTCCGCGACTTCCAACGTGCGCGTGACGGCATCCGGGATGTAGTTGAAAATCTGCGCCATCTCTTCGGGCGAGCGGACGTACCATTGCGGGCCGCCGAAGCGCATGCGGTTCTCGTCGTTGACGGTCTTGCCCGTGCCGATGCAGAGCATCACGTCGTGCGCCTCGTAGTCTTCGCGGAAAAGATAGTGCGCGTCGTTAGTGGCGACGAGCGGGATCGAGGTGCGCTTCGAGAGTTCGATCAGGTCTTTGTTGATCTTGATCTGGTCTTCGAGTTGGTGATCCTGAATCTCTAAGAAGTAGTTTCCCTTCCCCAAAATGTCCTCGAACTCGGTGGCCGAGCGCGCCGCCTCTTCAAACCTGCCCGACTTGAGATGCGCCTGCGGCACGCCCGACAAACACGCGGAGAGGCCGACGAGGCCGCCGCTAAACTTCGCGAGCAGTTCGCGGTCGATTCGCGGCTTGCGATAAAAACCTTCCTTGAACGCTTTCGAGGTCAGGCGGACGAGGTTGTGATAGCCCTCCAAATTTTTGGCGAGCAGGATCATGTGGTTGTAAGGCTTCTCGCCGCGCTTGGTTTCGGGCTTGTCGAAGCGGCTGCCGGGAGCCATGTAAATCTCGCAGCCAATGAGCGGCTTCACGTCGTGCGCCTTCATCTCCTTGTAGAAGGAGACCGCGCCGTACATGTTGCCGTGATCGGTCATGGCGCAGGCGCGCATGCCAAGTTCGCGGACGCGCTCGGCGAGCGGCTTAATCTGGATCGCGCCGTCGAGCAATGAATAGTCTGTGTGGAGATGGAGGTGTGCGAAATCGTGGTTCGACATAATTGACAGTCAGTAAATCGGATGATGCTCCCGGCGCGGACTGAAGAGGCCGTTGAAGTTTTAGGCCATCTTCGGCGGGCTGTCAATTCATGCCCACGGAGGCCGACGCTGCGACGTCATAACTCCGCCTCGCGGCGCGGCGCGAAACCCGCCACGCAGGCCACTGGCAGCGACGATTGATCGTGCGGCCCGCATCGGGATGTCGCTTATAATGCCCTATGCTCGACTACCGCCTCGAACTCGTCAGCGACCAGCATCAACTGTCGGCCATGGCCGCCCGCCTCGAACCGGAAACCGCTCTTGCGCTCGATATTGAGACCATTAACTGGTGGGATCGCAAAGCCGAGCGCGTCGCCCTCATCCAGTTGGCGTTCCGCCATCGCGGCCAGTTACACGCCGCTGTGATAGACGCGCTGGCCGGACTCGACCTTGACCCGCTCCGCCCGCCCTTCGAGTTGAGCAATACGCCGAAGGCGATTCATAACGCGGCCTATGACGCCGTGCGTCTCTCCAACCACTACCGGATTCACGTCTCTCCCATACACGATACGATGCTGGCCGCGCGACGCGGCGGCGAGCGCGGCTATTCGCTCCGCGCGCAGGCGCAAACGCATCTGGGGCTGCAACTCAACAAAGCCGAGCAGCGCGGCGACTGGAGCCGTCGCCCGCTGACTCAGGCGCAACTCCACTATGCCGCGCTCGACGCCGTCTGCACGCTGATGCTTTACGAAGACCAGATAGCGAGAGGGTTGACCGCCAGTTATCAAGTGCGGGAGGCGACGCCTTCGCAGCAGACGACGCTGCCGCTCGACGATGCCCCGTACACGACGCCCGTGCTCGACCCGCTCGCGGCGGCAGGCGATGATGCGCCGACGCCGCTCGCCGGGAATTTGAACGCGCCGGGATTAGCCCTGCTCGGAGTCGTGACTCAACTGCCGGGGCGTTACAGCCCGGAGCGGCTGGCCGCTTCGTCAGGCAGCGAGCGGGTGGGAATCGCAGGGTGGATTATTGACCGGCTGTTAGGAGACGGGACGGATTTAGACGCAGACACGATAAAACTTGAGGTGGCCGAACTCTGCGCGCGCGGGCTGGTCAAACTCACCGCCGAGCACCGGCTCGAAGCGACTGACTCCGGCAGCCGTTTATGGCAACAGTTAAAGCCGGACAAGTTGTAAGGCTCAAGCGACGTGCGCGCCTTCCCCGAAGTCGTAAAATCGCGCCCGCCATCCTGCGCGTTACCCTGCCGCTCTCGCTTCCAGCGGCAAACCGGCTTCCTGCCATGCCGCCCAGCCTCCCGTGAGTGCTCGCGCTTTCTTCCAACCGGCTTGTCTGAGTTCCTGCGCCACACGGGCGCTCGTCGCTTCGTTCGTTCAAGCGCAGTAGGCGATGAGCCAACCCTCCTGTTTGAGACCGAGTTCGCGCGCGCGTTCGGCCACATGATCCGGCGGCATTCGCACCGCCCCTTGCGCCTGCACGTCGCTTCCTTCAAGACTTCGCTCCGTGCGCACGTCCAGTATCGTGACCGCCTCTTTCGCTTGCCACAGGCCGTTTAATTCTTCGAGCGAGATTCTTTGCGCGCCGACCTCCGGCACGACTTCGCCCGCCGCACCCAACCGGCACGCGCCGGCCATGTCGGTCGAACACGCGCCCACCACGCTCTCGCTACCGGATGAAGCCGCCGGGTCGCTGTGAGAGATAAGTGTGAGCGGCTGTTCGGCGCGTGAGCTATTAACGGCAACTGCGCCTGCATCCTCCGGCGTGGCGGGCGCAGGCCCGAACTCCCGCGCGACCTCATCGCCCGCCTTCTCCGCGCCCTCTTTAGCGGCTCGCCTCTGTGCGGCGCGTGCCAGCAGCATTGGCGAACCGCCGTGCAGCACGACCGACACCAGCACCACGAGCGAGCAGACCGAGAACAACTGCTCGCTGCCCGGCAACCCGGCGAAGACCGGAAGCAGAATCAACAACAACGAACTCAGTCCGCGCGGGCCGAACCATGCGATCAATAACTTTCCGCGTGTCTCTACGCCCGAACCCAGCAGCGACAGGAGATAGACAGGCGTCCGGATCAGGAGTGCGATAGCCGTGAACAACAACGTCGGCGCGTTGATGATGGTGAACCCGCTCCAGATCAGAGAGCTTCCCAGCAGCACGAAAGTAAACAGCAGCAGCATCTCGGCGGTCACCCCGCCGTACTCGACAAAGCAATCGCAGAGTTCCACGTCGAGCGCGGCAATCGTCATTCCGGCGGCGAAGGCGGCCAGAAACCCGCTGCCATGCACGGCTTCGGCGGCGGCAAAAGCCGTGAAGGCGATGCCCAGCGAGTAGAGCGATTCATAGTCGCGTCGCACGCCGAGACGCTTTCTGATCAAGTCGAGCGCGGCCACTCCGATCAAGCCGATGAGGATGCCTGCGCCGGGGCCGAGGAGAAACAGATTGAGACCGAACTTGGCGATGGCCGCGCCGTCGAGCGCAGTTCCCGGATTGAGAAAAGCCATCGCGATCAGCACGACCGGCAGCAGCACAACGTCGTTGAGTCCGCTCTCCAGTTGCAACGCGTGGCGTGCGTCGGTCGGGATGTCGCGGCGGCGCAGCAGACCGCGCAGCAAGACGGGGTCGCTCGAAGCGAGCGCCGCGCCGAGAATCGCCGCGCCCGCCACGGTCAGGCCAAGAAGCCACCAGCCTGCAAGCGCAATCAGCGCAGCCGTGAGCAGCGTCCCCGGCCCGAGTAACCTGAAGGCCAGCGCGCTGCGTCGTCGCACCTCCGCGATGTTGAGAGAGACGGCGTCTGTAAAGAGCACGAGCGCGAGGCTCAGGGTTGCGACCACTCGCAGCGCGGGCGAGTCGAGCGAGATGTCGAGCACGGCCAGCCCGGCGGAACCGAGCACCGCGCCGAGCGCGAGAAAGACCGCAACCTGCGGCAACCCGCTGCGCTCGATCAACCCCGACAGCAACGCCGAAACCATGATGACGACGCCGATGATGATGAGCGTGGACGTAAACGATTCTGCACTGAGCGTGTTCATACCGGAGCAATCCTCATAATGGTCGCCTTAAGCGCACGGGGCGCAAGCCGCGTTGGTCTGCACATCTGTCATTCCTGAATTCGATCAAGCGTTATCAAAAATCTCAATGGTTGAGCCGGTCGTTTCTTCATTAAGGATACTACAAGTGCAGGCGAGTCAGCCGCGCGCCGGAAGACGACTCTTCTGGAAGCGTCGCGCGCGAGGCCGTCCGCGCCGATAACGCACTTCCTTAAAATAACTCCCGCCAGATGACCCCCATCTTTTTGACCAATAGTTTAGACACACTTTTGTCACATTTCGGTCAGAAAGATTGCCTGCCCACCGAAACTATTAATTTTCTCCGCATTTTACAGGAATATGCGGCGCGGCGGACGCGGCACGCGGGTTGTTAGCCTGTTAGCAGGCAAGCGTCGTTATTTGAGTTTGCCGCAATTTCAAATCCACTTCGTCAGCCCCTCTTCAGGAGCTTAATACTTAAAACCAAATGCGCAGAACTTCCCCCTTTGTATCATTACTGCTGCTCGCCGCCCTATTCTCGACACTGTTCGGATTCGCCGGACGCGTGCCCGTCGCGCGTGGACAGGCGCGGACTCCAAGTTACAAGCGCGCGAAAATGCCCGACGACCTGCTGGCACACGCGCGGCAGACCAGCCCCGCCAGCCGGGCGACGAAACGCGTCATCCTCAACACGAAGAACAAGGCGGCAGCCGACCGGGTGCGCTCTCAACTTCAGTCTCTCGGGGCGAAGGTGCTAGGCCAGTTCGACGCGTTGGACTCCGTCGTTGCAGACGTGCCGCTCGGGATGTTGGAGCAGGCAGCGGAGGGTGATGAAGTCTCCTGGGTGTCGCCCGATCAGGAAGTGCGTTCACAGGCCGTCTCCACGGACAACACGAGCCACATCGAGATGGCCACCGGCGCGAGCAAAGTTTTGCCGCAGGATGTAACGGCGGGCGGAGCGGGCAACGGGGTCGGCATCGCCATCCTCGATAGCGGCGTCAGCCGCCCGGATGCCGCCGAGTTCGCGGGCTACAAATACGAATCGAGCGGCGGGCTGCTCGGCGGCGGCGGGCTGCTCGGCACGGGACTCATCTCCTCGCCCACCCTGACCCCCTACAACCGCATCATTCAGGAAGTTGACTTCACCGGCGAAGGAACGAAGCTCGATAACTACGGCCACGGCACGCACGCCGCGGGTGTGGCGGCAGGCACGGGGCAAGCCAGCGAAGACTACGCCGCCGCGAACGCGGGCGCGCCGACCTATGGCGGCATCGCCCCGATGGCGAACATCATCAGCGTCCGCGTCCTCAATTCGCAGGGCATCGGCACGGTCTCCGGCGTGATCGCCGGAATAGACTGGGTCATCAAGAACAGGACGACCTACAAAATACGCGTGATGAATTTGTCGCTCGGCACGTCCATCACGCAGAGTTATAGAACCGACCCGCTGTGTCTGGCGGTCGGGCGGGCGGTTGATGCGGGCATCGTCGTGGTGGTGGCGGCGGGCAACCTCGGCAAGGATTCCAACGGGCGGACGATCTACGGCGGCATCCTCTCGCCCGCCAATTCGCCCAAAGTGATCACGGTCGGCGCGACCAACACGCAGGAGACCATCCACCGCTCCGACGACACCGTGACGACCTACTCTTCGCGCGGCCCGACTCTCGTTGACGGTCTCGTCAAGCCCGACCTCGTCGCGCCCGGCAACCGCATCGGCGCGGCGGAATCATCCGTCACCTCTCCCACGGCGAGCAACTCTTACTCGACGAGCGGCGGCGGGCTGCTCGGCGGCCTCGGCGACACGCTGCTGGGCAATTCCAGCACCACGACGCCGACAGCGACGGGCACGTATCGTATTTGGAGCGGCACGTCTTTCGCCGCCCCCGCCGTCTCCGGCACGGTTGCCCTCATGCTTGAAGCCAATCCCTCTCTCACGCCCCGAATCGTGAAAGCCCTTCTCATGCGCACGGCTCAACGCCTGCGCTCCTATGAAACCAGCGTGATGACCGGACAGATGTCATCTTTCGAGCGCATCATCACCGAAGGCGCGGGCGAGTTGAACGCCAACGCCGCCGTCGCGCTCGCACGCGCCGTGCGCAGGGACGCCAACGCCGCCCGACCGGGCGACAACCTGATCACGAACAACAAGATCACTTACGCGACCGTCCCCGGCATCATTTCGCCAATCGGCGGAGAGGCCATCCCCCTGAACAACGGCGTCGTCTGGGTTGACGGCGTGGCCTTCACCAACCGCCTGCAACTGACCAATGGCTACAGGCTCGCCGACGGGCAGACGCTTTCGAGCGGCTTCGCCGTTGCCGATGGTTACATGACGGCCAGCGGAAGTTACGTGTTCGCTAACGGCGTCGTGATCGGCAGCGGCGTGGTGATCGGCAGCGGTGTTGTGATCGGCAGCGGGGTCGTTATCGGCAGCGGGGTCGTGATCGGCAGCGGTGTCGTCATCGGCAGCAATTATGTTCTGGCCGACGGTCTCTTCCCTTCCGGCGTGATGAATGGCCTGAGTTTCGACAACGAATCAATATGGGCGCTGAATCTGGTTGATCCGGGCACGGTGGACATCCGCCCTGACGAGGTCATCTTGCAGGGTGAAGACGCGATACCTGTCGGCGTGGAACGTTTGCCCGCCGCGAGCGCGCTCTACCCGCGTCGCTAAAGTAGATGGAAAGCGGGGAGGCCGTCACGCGGCAGCTTCCCCGCTCTGGACGTGGGAGTGCGGCACACATGGCGCAGGCGAGCACAGGAGCAAAGTCACATTTCCGCCCGGCGGCGATCATGGTCGCCGGGATCACGTTATGGCTCGCGGCGGCGAGTAGCTTTGCCCTCCGATATGGCTGGCACGATCAGTTAGTCGTGATCGCGCTGTCGCCTCTGGCGGTCATCACGGGCATGTTCCCGAACACGATTCCGCTGCCCGCAGGTCGCAAGCGTTCGCAGGAGAAACTGACCTTCACGCTCTCCGACGCACTCGTTCTGCTCATCGCCTGCCAGTACGGCATCGCGGCCTCGATCTTCGTCGCAGGCATCGAAGGCTTCACCTCGTCACGCCGCGCCGTGCGCCGTCTGTCCAGCAATTGTTATTCGTTCGGCATGATGTCGCTCGCCGCCGCCGCCGCCGCCGCGTGCCTCGTCGCCGTGCTGCGCTACGGCTTCGGCGAAGTGCCCGGCACGAAGCAGGCATTTCAGGCAACCGCCGTGGCGATGCTCGCGGCCAGCATCGTTCACATCAGCGTCAACACCGGATTAATAGCCGTGCTCTTCGGCTCGCGCCTCGGCACGCCCGTCCTGCCGAATTGGAAAGAGAACTTTCTGCTCGTCGCGCCGATGTTTCTGCCGACGAGCGCGGCGGCGAGTTTGATGCATGTCGCGCTGCAATATAATGCGCTGACCATGATCGTACTCGGCGCGCCGATCCTCGTCGCCATTCACTTCGGACACCGCCGCTACCGCGACAGCATACAGGAACAACTCAACCTCATTGAGCGCGCGCAACGCGAGCGCGCCGAACAGGCCGAGCGGCACGTCGAGGAACTCAGCCACTACGTCGCCGAGTTGGAACGCACCGGCAAAGAGTTACAGGAGAGCCAGGAACACTTCCGCCACGCCGCTTTCCACGACGCGCTGACGAGCCTGCCCAACCGTTCACTCCTGAATGCGAAACTAAAGTCGGCCATCGAGCGCGCCGGCGAAGGCGTGGGACATCAGTTCGCCGTCCTGTTTCTCGATCTCGACCGCTTCAAAAACATCAACGACAGTCTCGGCCACACCATCGGCGATCAACTGCTCGTCACCATCGCGCGCCGACTCGAACATTCCGTCCGCGAGATGGATACGGTGGCGCGTCTCGGCGGCGACGAATTCGCCATCCTGCTCGAAGGCATCAAATCTTCGAGTGATGCGACGTACATGGCCGAGCGTTTGCAGCGGGAGTTGTCCTCGCCTTTCACGCTTGGCGGCCACGAGGTGTTCACCACGGCGAGCATCGGCATCGCGCTCGGCGAAACGGGATACGAGCAGCCGGAAGACATCCTGCGCGACGCGGACACGGCGATGTACCGCGCCAAGGAAAGCGGCAAAGCCCGCTTCGAGGTGTTCGACACTTCCATGCACGCCCGCGCGTCGAACCTGTTGCGGCTGGAAAACGATCTGCGTCGCGCCCTTGAGCGAGAGGAATTTCGCGTCTGCTACCAACCCATCGTCGCGCTCGAAACCGGACACATCGCGGGCTTCGAGGCGTTGGTGCGCTGGCAGCACCCGGAGCGCGGTTTCATCTCCCCGGCAGAGTTTATTTCGGTCGCCGAAGACACGAACCTGATCATCCCGCTCGGCCTCTGGGTGCTCGACGAGGCGTGCCGCCAGATGGTGCGCTGGCAGTGGCAATCCGCGGCCAACAAGTCGCTCACTCTAAGCGTCAACCTCTCCGGCAAACAGTTCACGCAGCCTGATCTGGTCGAGCGGATCGAAAGCATTCTGGACGAAACCGGGCTTGACCCGCGCCGCCTGAAATTGGAGATCACGGAAAGCGTGGTGATGGAAAACGCCGAGTCGGCCATCGCCATGCTCGTCCGGCTGAAGGCTCTCGGCGTCCAACTCAGCATTGACGACTTCGGCACAGGCTATTCCAGCCTGAGCTACCTGCACCGCTTCCCGATAGACACTTTAAAAATTGATCGCTCTTTCGTGAACCTGATGAACGAGGGCGCGGAAAACTCCGAGATCGTGCGCACGATCAGAACGCTCGCGGGCAATATGGGGATGGAGGTGGTGGCCGAAGGGATCGAAACGCTGGGTCAGTTGAACCAGTTGATGGAACTGAAATGCGAGTACGGGCAGGGATATTTATTCTCGAAGCCGCTCGAAACGGAAGCCGCCGAGACGCTGCTCGCCAAAAGACCCGATTGGCACGTCAGCACCATCACCGCGCTTAACGCTTACCTGCTCACGCGAAATAAACACGCCGCCCACGCCCGTTGTGCGTGAGACGGGAAAGCCCGGCGAGCCTTACCCGTCTCACAACAATTTTTGCGCCGTGGCCTCCCGGTTTGCGCGCCGGTTCAGTTGCCGCCACCTGCCGTTCTCGGAAGCCCGAACCTGAGCTGGTACTCGGTCGAGTTGATAAACCCATTCACCATACGCCGGACATTGTTCGGGTCTTCGTTGATGACCCTGAGCCACGCCTGATAGCCGTCCTCCTCGGGCGTCCTCCTCAAATACCCGTAGTATTGCATCGCCACAAACGCGCGGTT
>DASPJG010000383.1:0-7031 GCA_035628755.1 Pyrinomonadaceae bacterium | reverse complement strand
GCGGGAAATAACCGATCACCGGATCGCTCTCCCAGACGGGGCCGGAGCGATTGCCCGCGACGAAGCAGGTCGAGATGTGGACGAGCGCGGGGCGGCGCATCCTTTTGGCGAACGCGATGACGTTCTGCGTGCCGACGACGTTCGTGCGCAGCGCGCTCTCCAGCGTCGGGTTGAAAGTGACGTTGCCCGCGCTGTTGATGACGACATCAATGTCGGCGGCAATCGCCTGCGCCTCTTCCTCGGTCAGGCCGAGATTCGTGTCGCCGATGTCGCCGTTATAGACGCGCACCTTGTCGCGTATGAAATCCTCGAAGGCGTCGCCGAAGCGTTCGCGCAGGGGGTCGAAGGGCGGCGCGGTGATAACGTTGTTCCAGAAGCGCGTCTCGGATTCCGCGAGCGAGCGCGAGCGCACGGTGAGATAGACGCGCTCGACGTTCGGGAAGCGATACAGGAGCATGCTCAACGTCACCTTGCCGAGAAAGCCCGTGCTCCCGATAAGGAAGATTTTGCGTCCCTGAAATATTTCTGTCGGCGATAACATCATGCTCTGCTTCACGCTTCGACGTACTCGAAGTGGCTGGACGGTTCGGGCACAGGTAAACCTTCCTCTCGCAGCCCTTCAATGTGAAACTTGATTGCTTCTCGAATTAACTGCTCGACTTCCGCTTTAGTCTCAGCAGCGGCGACGCAGCCCGGCAAGTCCGGCACGTATGCGCCATAGCTCGACTCGCCTTTTTCGATGATGACCGCGTATCGCATTAAACGTTTTCCTCGATTTCAGCTTGCCGCCAGATATTCTTTAACGTTCCGGTTGGCACGTCAACTCCGGGCTTGCCCGCGACCGTCACAAGTTTAGTTTTTGTAGGATGGCGAAACTGGCGATGACTGCCTTTCATGCGTACAAGTTGCCATCCGTCCTCCTCCAAACGCTTGATCACGTCGCGGACTTTCAATAAGGAGATCACTCCATATCGCAAATCGCGATCACAGGCTGGTGGAGCATCGTGATCTCTGCGGAGCGGCCTTGATAGCTGCGCGCCATCGCTATCGCTTCGGTGAGGTTGTCGGCGCGCTCCCAACCCATCATGGCGGGGACGTGCGCGTTCTCCGCTCCGGCGGCGATCACGTGGCCGACGTGCTGGCGGCCATTCTCACCCCAGTACCACATGAAAAACGGGTGTGAGCCGTGATAGGCGTTGCCGCGCCGGTACATCTCCACGTAGCTCGGATTATTGGCAAACTCCTGCTCGTATTTGTCGCGCAGCACGTTTGCGTCGCGCGATTCGGGCAACAGGCGGTTGAAAAATTCGATGTAGCTCGGATGAAAATTGTGGTCGAACTCGTCCGTGCAGGGATGATGGAGGATGAGCGTGCCGCCCTTCTTCAGGAGCGGCTTGCCGCGATACATGTTGAAATGATAGCCGAGCGCCATCACCTGCACGAGCAGCGGGTTCAAGGTGGAGTTGACGCTGTAGGGCGACATGTCGGGCACGGGGCAGATCAGGATGTCGCACTGGCCTTCAATCGGCACGACGTACTGCTCCATGCTTTTAGCGATGATGCGCTCATGGACGGGGTCTGTGCGCCCGGCGTGGCAGGCGATCATCTCGTAGTTGCCCTTGAGCGAGTTGTACATGGCGCGCTTGGCGGGGCGCGGCATCTTGCTCATCGTGAAGCGCATGGCCTCGTACTTCATGCGGTCGAAGGCCGAGAAGTCGTCCTCGTTCTTCGTCAGGAAGCCCATGTCCGCGCCGAACATGTGGTTGTTGATGGTCGTCTCGATGTGAAAAACGTTCAGATGCTCGTCCGCCAGTTTGCCGACGCGGCTGATGACGCGCCCCAACTCCGAGCCTGCCGGGTCCATGTAACTGTTCGACGCGCGGATCGTGTTCGGATTGTGATGCGCGCGCAGCGACTCGTAATCGCAGAGGCCGACGCCGACCGACTTGTGGCCGCCGTTCATCGGGACGAAGTTAAAATTGAGATAGATAAGCAGGTCGCTTTCGGCGGCGCGGCGGTTGATGCGCAGCGGCTCTTTGTGGCGCGTCTCGCCTAAGAGGACGAGGTTCGAGGGGTCTTCGGCGTCGTGGTTGTAATAGCGGTCGGGATAAAATTCGTCCCAGATTTTCTGCCCCGACATGCGCTTCATCTCGGCGGGCGTCATCTTGCGGTGCAGGGAGATGGCGATGATGATATGCACGTCGTCGACGCCGTGGCCGTGAAGCATTTCGACGAGAATTTCGAGCGCGGTCTGGCGGATGTCGGGCGTGTTCATCGGCGGGAGCGGCATCGAGATGTCGTCCACGGCGATGGTCACTTTCATGCCCGGCGTCAGTTGGGCGAACAGCGGATCACAGTCGTGCGGGTGGTTGAGCGCGTAACGGATCGCGGCCTCGCGGTTGACCAATCCCTTGAGCGGCTGGTTCGGATAGATCACGCGCGTGCCGACCGGCAAATCTTCCAGCAGAAAGTCCATGCCGGAGGCGACGATGCGCGGCGCGCTGTCGCGGTCAATGTAGACGACCGACTCGTGTAATTTTTTTCGGAGTTGCAGTGCCATAGTTTCAGGTTTCAAGTTTCAGGTTTCGAGTTTCAGGTCGGAAGTTAATTCGCTCTTTAACTTGAAACCTGAAACTGAAACTGGAAACTCATTTCAGATTCAGAATCGGCCAATCGTGGTGCAGCGCGGTCTGGCGCAGGCGCATGTCGGGGTTGACGGCTGCCGGGTGGCCGACGATGGAGAGCATGGGAAGATCGCTCATGCTGTCCGTGTAGGCGTAAGACTCGCTGAGATTGATGCCTTCCTGCTCGGCGTAGTTTCTGATCCAGCTCGCTTTCGTGGCGGCGGCGAGTACGGGCGGCAGGAGTCGCCCGGTGGCGATGCCGTTGACGAACTCAAGCCGGTTGGAGACGTAAGTTTCGATGCCCAGATACTTCATCAGGGGTTCGACCGAGAAGTCGAGCGCGCCGGTGACGACCACCTGACGCAGGCCGAGGCTGCGCGATTTCTCGATCAACTCGAACGCGCCGGGAAAGACGGCGGGTTTCAGGACGCTCTCGAACAACTCGTCGGCGAAGAAGCGGAGGCGGTCTTCGGTCTCGCCCTTGTAGCGTTTGAAGAAGAGATCGTTGAAGACCTTGCGGCTGTACTGGTCGGTCGCGGCGAAGAGGGGAATGCTCAGGACGGTCGTCGCGGTTTTGCGCAGAGAACGCAGCACGCCCTGTTGATTGCGGGCGTAAAAGCCGAGCGTATGCACGAGATTTGTGCTGACCAGAGTGCCCTCCAGATCGTAAAAAGCGGCTGCTGCCAAACTCTCCCTCCTGCGCACCAGCGGCTCTCGAAGTGTCGGGCTGGCGTCGTGTCTCCGCAAAATTTAAGGGCTGAACTGCGTAGGCCGAAAAATATACTCTATTTCGCTGGTTTTATGTAGCGATGCCTCCGGCGGTGGGAATTTTCGCGCACGCCGATATAATATGAGCCAACGTGAAAATCGCAACCTGGAACGTGAACTCGATAGCGGCGCGCCTGCCGGTCGTCTTGCAATGGCTGAGACGTGCGCGCCCGGACGTGTTGTGCATGCAGGAGTTGAAATGCATGGACGAGCGTTTCCCGCGTGAGGCTTTCGCCGAACTCGGCTACCGCTCGGAGGTCTACGGCCAGCGAACTTATAACGGCGTCGGGATCGTCGCGCGCTCGCCCATCACGGATGTCGAGCGCGGCTTTCCCGGCGACGAAGAAGGCTCGCACGCGCGTCTGATCGCGGCGACGGTGGAGGGCGTCCGCATCGTCAACGTCTACGTGCCGAACGGGCAATCGGTCGGGACGGACAAGTATCGTTTCAAGTTGGAATGGCTCAAGCGGCTGCGTGAATTTCTCGACGACGACTACTGGACTGACGACGAGGTGCTGCTCTGCGGCGACTTCAACGTCGCGCCCGAAGACCGCGACGTGCACGACCCGCAACTGTGGCGCGGGCGCATCCTGTTCAGCCAGCCGGAGAAGGACGCATTGGAAAACGTCAAGCAATGGGGCTTTACGGACGCCTTCCGGCAGCACGAGCCGGGGCATGGACATTATTCCTGGTGGGACTACCGTGCCGGGTCGTTTCGACAGAACACGGGAGTGCGCATCGATCATATCTGGGTGTCGGAACATTTGGCCGAACGCTGCACGAACGCGTGGATCGACAAAGAGCCGCGCGGCTGGGAACGCCCCTCGGATCACACGCCGGTAGTGGCGGAGTTTAAGTAGATCGCGTGGGCGGAAGTCAGGAGACGGAGTTCAGGAGGCGCAATAGAGCAGCGGCGTGTCGCCTTCATCCCGACCTTTGTATTCCGGCTTCGGATTTCAGTTCAGTATCATTCCGCGATTTTAGATGGGGGTGAGCGTGGATAAAAAAAGACAGGACGCGTTGCTGTTGGCCGGGGCGGGCGTGGGCGCGCTGCTCGGCGTGCGCGCGGCTTTGCGGAAGTGGCGTGAGTTCGATTTTAACGGCAGGACGGTCTTGATCACGGGCGGTTCGCGCGGGCTGGGTTTGGTGCTGGCGCGCGAGTTGGCGCGTGAGGGCGCGCGGCTCTCGATCTGCGCCCGCGACCCGCAGGAGTTGGAGCGGGCGCGCGCCGATCTGGTGGGGCGCGGAGCGGAGGTACTGGCCTTCCCGTGCGACGTGACGGACAGGGCGCAGGTGCGTGAGTGGGTGCGCCTGTCGGCAGAGCGTTTCGGCGGCGTGGACGTTTTGATCAACAACGCGGGCGTGATTCAGGTCGGCCCCGTCGAGGTGATGACGCTCGCGGATTATGAAGAGGCCATGCGGATTCACTTCTGGGGGCCGCTCTACACGACGCTCGCCGTGCTGCCCGACATGCGGCGCAGGCGGCGCGGGCGCATCGTCAACATCTCGTCCATCGGCGGGAAGATCGGCATCCCGCATCTCGTGCCCTACAGCGCGAGCAAGTTTGCGCTTCTCGGGCTCTCCGAAGGGTTGCGCGCCGAACTCGTCAAAGACGGGATCGTCGTGACGACCGTTTGCCCCGGCCTGATGCGGACGGGCAGCCCGACGAACGCCATCTTCAAAGGGCAGCATCGCGCGGAGTACGCTTGGTTCAGCATCAGCGACTCGCTGCCGGGTTCGACGATTCAAGCTGAGCGCGCCGCGCGCCAGATCATCGCAGGCTGCAAGCGCGGCGATGCGGAAGTGATCCTGTCTGTACAGGCTGTCGCCGCCATCAAGTTTCATCAATTCTTTCCCGAGTTGAGCGCGGACATACGCGGTCTGGTGAATCGTTTGCTGCCCGCGGCGGGCGGCATCGGCCAGCGTCGCGCGAAAGGCAGAGACAGCCAGTCCGAACTTTCGCCTTCGTGGTTGACCGCGCTCGGCGACGAGGCCGCGAAACGCAACAACGAGACGGGCACATAACAAGCGGACAGGTGAAGGGATAACCGGCAAGGGCAAACGGGCGTGAGTACAGAGAAAGCCCGGCCTGCGCCTGTTATCCTTCAAACTGACCCGCTGCCCCTGACGAGTTCAAGGAGGTTCGAGTGGAAGATAAACAGAAGTGGCCGGACGTAATATGGATCGTGCGGCATGGGGAGAGCGCGGGCAACGTGGCGCGCGACAAGGCGGAGGCGGCGGGCTTACACGAAATTGAGATCAACGTGCGACGCGACGTGGACGTGCCTTTGTCCGATTGCGGCGAGGAACAGGCCGCCGCGCTCGGCCACTGGTTCGGGAAGATGCCGCCGGACGACAGGCCGACCGTCGTGCTCACTTCGCCCTACGTGCGCGCCATGCGTACAGCCGAGATCGCACTGGGCGCGGCAGGGATCGCGCGAGATGATCTCACTTTCATCGCCGACGAGCGTTTGCGCGAGAAGGAGTTTGGCATCCTCGACCGGCTGACGAAGTTCGGCATCGAGGCGAAGTATCCAGAGCAGCAGGAATTTCGTCGCGCGATTGGAAAGTTTTACCACCGCCCGCCGGGCGGCGAGAGTTGGTGCGACGTGATCCTGCGCTTGCGCAACGTCATCGACACGATCACGCGCGAGTACAGGCGCGAGCGCGTGCTCATCGTCGCGCACTCGGTCGTCGTGCTCTGTTTCCGCTACCTGCTGGAACGCATGACCGAAGAACAAATCCTCGAAATTGATCGCACGACCGACGTTGCCAACTGCTCCGTCACTTCTTACGTTTACGACCCCGAGATAGGGAAGAACGGCAAGCTCGTCCTCGACCGGTATAATTTCGTCGCGCCGCTCGAACGCGAAGGCGCGCCCGTCACGACGGAGAAGGATATTCCGGTCGCGCCCAAGTAACATTGCGAGTTTGTGGCGACGCTCCTCCTGCGGCAACGTTGTGGAAGCATCGGCGGAGAAAAAACTATCCCCGGCACACGAAGCGAAAATACGAACGACAAACCTCTCGTCATCACGCCGAAGTCGCTCGGCGCATGGCCTCTGCCGCAGCCCGCAGACGACGACGACAAAGAGGCGCGCGGGCGCGTGCTCGTCATCGGCGGCTCGACGCAGATAGCGGGCGCGGTCGTGCTGGCCGCAACCGCAGCCTTGCGCGCGGGGGCGGGGAAGATGCAGATCGCCACTTGCCGCAGCCTCGCGCCGCACGTCTCGATGGCCGTGCCGGAAGCGCGCGTGATGGGTTTGCCCGAAACGAAGGCGGGCGGCATCGCGGCGGGCGGACTCAAACAGATCGAAGCGGAGTTGGCGGGAGCGCAGGCCGTGCTGGTCGGCCCCGGCATGATTGACGAGGCGGCGACTGCGCGCCTGTTGCGAAATCTCCTGCAACACGTCGAACACGCCACCCTCGTACTCGACGCGGGCGCGTTCGCATTTCTCAAATCCGCGCCGCAAAGTCTGGCGCGCCTCGGCGGGCGGGTAGTGTTGACGCCGCACGCGGGAGAGATGGCGAGCCTGTTGGGAATAGAGAAGGCGGAAGTTGAAGCCGAACCTTTGCGGACGGTGCGGCGCGCAGTGGCGACACTTAACGCGGTGGTCGCTCTGAAAGGGCGGGAGACTT
>DASPJG010000382.1:0-3942 GCA_035628755.1 Pyrinomonadaceae bacterium | reverse complement strand
CCAGCGTCCCGGCGGCAAAGCACGAGCACAAAACAAGGGAAGCCGTTAGTAAACGGAAAGTGATAGTGTGTACCCGACTCATCGTTTCTCCTCTACAGGTTTTTCACCCAGCATGGTTTGCATAATCTTAATCTCAGCGCGCTGGCTACTGTCGACATCCGTTGCGAAATTGAACAGTTCAGCATCCTGCCCCGCGCCTGCCGTATCGAACAAATCCTTGACCATCATCAACGCGCCGTTGTGGTGCTGAATCATTCCGGCCAAAAACAGACGATCAAACTCCGCGCCCTTTGCTTTTCTTAAAGCGTCCATCTGCTTCGGGGTGAGCATCCCCGGCATGAGCATGTGATGGCTCGACATGTCGTGCCCCGGCATATCCATGCCTGACATTTCATGCTTCGGCGGCGAAACCGGCTCGCCTCTGGCTTCGAGCCACCGTTCCATAAACTTTATTTCGCCTGACTGTGATTTGCTGATGCGCGCTCCGAGCAACCGGATATCCTTGTTCTCCGTGTGCGACTCGATTAAGGCTGTCATCTCAACCGCCTGCGCGTGGTGCATGATCATGCCCTGCATGAACTCCACATCCTTGGGCGAGCGGGGCGGCAGCATCGCCCTCGTCGTCGGCGGCAGGGTTCGAGTTGGCTGGCCAGGCGCGCCGGGCTGCACCACCACCGGCGGCGTCTTAGAATCAGTCTGCTGCGCGCAGACCGGCAACGATAAGAGACATGTGAGAGCGACGGCGGCCATCAGCCAGCTTCGCGGCGCAGCCACACAGATGACTGACAGCAGCTTAAGCCCGGCATTGAAAATAAACGACTGCATCGGCGTTGTCTGATCAAGCATTGAGCGGTGATCTTACCACAAATAAGACCGGCGCTAACTCACCGGAGCAGCGTCCGCAAAGTGCGCCGGGCGATAGACGTAAACGCTCCCCCTCAAGGTGCACGGGAGACCCGATGGCGAGCGCGACGAGAAAAACCACGGCGCAAAAGGAGATGGCTCGAAGAGTTGGATGCGTTGCTCCGGTTGCGCCGTTTCTTTTTCGCCACGCTTAAATTAGAATCGCGCTTGCCCGCAAGCTCTCATTAGGACGGTTCACATGCTAAACAAAAATTTTCGCTCCCTCAGGACAAACTCGCGCAGGAAGGCGTCGAAGTTAAGGAACACCATCTGCGCTCTATTGCTCGCGACCGGCGGCGCGATGCTCGCGACGTTCGCGGCCAGAGGTGCGGCCGCCGAAGACTGGCCGCAGTTTCGCGGGCCGAACGGGAGCGGCGTGACAGCATCGACCGGGCTGCCGGAAGTGTTCGGCCCTGAGAAGAACGTGGTCTGGAAGACGCCGCTGCCGCCCGGCCATTCTTCCCCCGTGCTGACGCAAGACCGCGTGTTCGTCACTGCGTATGCCAAGGAAAAAGCCATCAGCGGTCAGCCATCGGCAGTGGCCGGTAAGGGGAACGCACACGAGAAGAATCATAAGCTTCTGGTGATCTGTCTCGACCGTCAGACGGGAAAGCTGCTGTGGCAGCGAGAAGTGCCGCGCTCGCGCGAGGGGCGATTGCAGAATGTTAATGATCCGGCCTCGCCAAGCCCGGTCACGGACGGCACGAATGTCTACGTCTTTTTTCAGGAGTTCGGGCTGGTTTCTTACGACGGCGGCGGCAAGGAGCGTTGGCGGCTTCAACTGGGGCCGTTCAATATGTTCTACGGATTCGGGGCGTCTCCCATTCTCGTTGACGACAAAGTGATCCTGCCCGTCGATCAAGACAGCCCCAGTTCATATCTGATCGCGGTCGATAAAAACAGCGGGCGCGTGCGTTGGAAGGTTGAACGTCCCGCTGTCATCTCGGGCTACTCGACGCCGATTATCTACCAACCGAAGCAGGGTGCGAAGCAGATTGTTATTCCCGAGTCGTTTCAACTCTCGGCTTACTCGGTCGCGGATGGCAAAAGAGTCTGGTGGGTGCGCGGTCTGGCGTGCGAGATGAAATCAATTGCCAGCAGCGACGGGGAGTATGTGTACATCAACGGCTGGGGCTTCCCGCAGAACCAACCCGGAGCGCAAATCAGCACGATTCCCTTTGAAGAGGCATGGGCGAAGTACGATAAGAACAACGATAAGTTAATCGCGAAGTCGGAGGTAATGGGCGCGGAGGGGATGGACAAGATGTTGAGAGGCGCGTTCGAGGCGTTCGATATGGATCGCGATGAGAAGTTGAACGCGAAGGACTGGGAAGTGTTCCGCGGCATGATGGCTTCAGAGAATGGCCTGCTCGCAATCAAACTGGGAGGACAGGGCGACCAGACAGCGACGGCGATTCGTTGGCGTTATCAGAAACCTGTGCCGCAGGTTCCTTCCACACTTCTCTACAAAGGCATCCTCTATATGGTCAATGACAGCGGGATTCTGCTCTCGTTTGATCCGGCGACCGGGAATGTAATCAAGCAAGGCCGCCTGCATGGCGCTATTGATAAATACTTCGCGTCGCCCGTGGCGGCAGATGGCAAGGTGTTTCTGGTCGGTCAGGGCGGGCAGGTGTCTGTGTTGAAGGCCGCAGGCGATTGGCAGGTGCTCGCGGTAAACGAGTTGGACGACGAGGTCTTCGCAACACCGGCGATTGCGGACGGGCGGGTGTACATCAGGACTCGCAGCGCGCTTTATAGTTTTGGCAAATAACGCCTGCCGGTAGGGAAGCCACGCTGCCCGGTAAGCGCGATTTCGTCCAATCCGCAACCGCTAACAGATGGCCTTATTGCTTCTTCAACAGACGTAATATCTGTCCGGTCAACAACCAATTATCAAAGCGTTTGTTACGCAATAAGCAATAGACGGGCGGCCAGAGATGTTTGCTGGCCGCCTGATCACTTTTGCGGAGCGCACCCTCATCTGGAACTCCGAGAGCCGCCACCCATAGACACGCCCCTTGCGGGGACTTCTCCGCCCGCGCCGGACTCGACGCATTTCTCGTCGGACGCTTCCTTCCCGGCGGGCAATTTTCATTGCATGTTGTTCAAGGAGGTAAGTAAGCTGCGGCTGGGTCAATGATCGAGGCTCTGCTCGTGCATCTGCCGAACATGTTCGCGGCAGCGTGACGCGGAGAGCCTCTTTACACCCGGCAGCTACGCGACCTTCGGCCTCGCGCGGCAACCGCTCTTTCAGCGGTTGCCGCGTGTGGCCTTCACCCACCGGAGACACTACAGATGAATCTGAGGACAAAAGTATTCGCGGGCGCACTTGTGCTCGTGCTCGTCGCACTGTGCTTACAACACTCACCCGTCGTCAACTCGCAGACGACCTTCACCGAAGGCTTTGAAGCGGGCGGCAAGACCGCTTACGCCGCCGCTACCGTGCAACTCACTTCCGGCCAGTGGTACATGGACGACGCCCTGACCGGCAACCTCTCCACCGACCGCAAGACCGGCTCTTACTCAGCCCGCATCCGCAACGTTGGGACGGTACAGATGAACTTCAACCGTTCCAGCGCGGGAACAGTCTCCGTCCAGCACGCCGTCTTCGGCACGGACGGCGCGAGCAGTTGGGCGCTCTACAAATCAACGAACAGCGGCGGCTCGTGGACGCAGGTCGGCTCGGCTGTCACGACCTCTTCAACGACGCTCGCCACCGCCGCCTTCACGATCAACACGCCCAACGCCGTGCGCTTCAAGGTGGTGAAGCTTTCGGGCGGGGCAAACCGCCTGAACCTCGACAACATCTCGATCACCAGCTATGGGTCGCCCACGCCGACGCCGACGCCCGTGCCTTCGTCCAGCGAACACCTGACGATGGGCAACCCGTCGAACGCCACGACAGACGTTAACCAGCCGACTAATTACCTGATGGAGAAGCCGCAATACGCGCTCTCCTACCACCGCGACAACGGGCGTGCCAACTGGGTGAGCTGGCATCTCGACAGCACGTGGATGGGCAGCGCGCCGCGACAG
>DASPJG010000381.1:0-3173 GCA_035628755.1 Pyrinomonadaceae bacterium | reverse complement strand
CTCGACCCGAACGTCTACATCGCGACCGTCAGCGAAGGCGGCTCGCTCAACATCGAGATGCGCCTCAAGCGCGGGCGCGGCTACGTTCCCGCCGACCGCAATTTCGACGAAGACCTCTCGCTCGGCTACATTCCCGTGGATTCGGTTCACACGCCCGTCAAGAAGGTCAACTATACGGTCGAGGCCGCGCGTCTGGGTCAGAACACGGAGTTCGACAAACTGACGATTGACGTGTGGACGGACGGCTCGGTCAAGCCGGACGACGCCGTCGGCCTCGCGGCCAAGTTGATCAAAGATCACATGGCGATCTTCATCAACTTCGAGGAGGACACGGACGAATTCGCCTACACGGGCATCGAGCGTCCGCCCCTGCCGCGCAACGATCAACTCGACCGCTCGGTTGACGAACTCGAATTGTCGGTGCGTTCCTACAACTGCCTGAAGAACGCCAACATCAAGAGCATTCGCGATCTCGTCCAGCGGAGCGAGCGCGAGATGCTGGCGACGAAGAATTTCGGTAAAAAATCGCTGAACGAAATCAAGGACATCCTTCACGGGATGGGCTTGGATTTCGGCATGGAGTTTGACGAACAGGGCAACCCGATTCCGGGAACCGGCGGGCGCGACTCTGACATCAGCGACTTCGCCGACGACGACGACGACATATAAGGACAAGGATGCGCGCGGAACGATGGATGAGACACTTGAATCATCGTTCCGCGTTCATCGTTCATGGTTAAAAGTGAGACTGTCATGCGACACCTGAAAGCACATCGCAAACTGGGGCGGACGACCGAGCACCGCCTCTCCCTGTTGCGCAACCTCGCGACTTCACTCATCAACGCGCGCAACGAGCGCGTCGTCACCACCCTGCCGAAGGCGAAAGAACTGCGCCCGTTCATCGAGCGCGTGATCACGCTCTCGCGCAAGGCGCAGGGCTTGAGCGGCGACGATGCGGCGGTGCAGGCCGTCCACCTGCGGCGGCAGGCTGCAGCCTTCTTCCATACGGGCAACCGGCAGCAGAAGACCGAGACGGGTCGGCGCGGCGTGGTGCGCCCGGTGCGCACGGCGGGAGTCGCCGCCGTCAAGCGTCTGTTCGACGAACTCGGCGAGCGTTACAAAGACCGTCCGGGCGGCTACACGCGCATCATCAAATTGGGGCGGCGCGACGGCGATAACGCCGAACTCGCCATCATCGAACTCGTCGGCAGCCCGCGCGAACTAGAGGCCGCAAAACAGACCGAGAAGCGCGCCAAGTCTGCTACATCGGACAAGCGAAAGTCGGCGCGCGCGTCGAAATCGGGCGAGGCCGAAGGCGGTCGTCGCGGCGGTCGCAAGGCCGAAAAGACTTTTGAGAAGGAAGAAACAACGGCGGCGCGCGGACGCGGGAAGACGGGCGGCGCGGACGTGAAGGACGCGGATAAAGCGGGCAGCGGCGGGCGTCGGTCGAAAAAGACCGAGTCAACAGCCGCCGAGCAAGATACGGATAATTAGAGATAGTGCCGGGCGGGGCGTGCTCGCGTGTAAACAAGCGTGCGCGCCCTCTGTCTGGCCGACAGCCAGCCCCAATCCCCCGCGCACAGGTTGACCTGAGCCTGCGGGCCGGGGCTTTGATTTTGCTCTACCAACGCCAAGCAGAGAGATTGCTGGACACTCAAGCAGCGCGGAGGTGTAAACCGAACAGATGAGCGACGAAAAGAGACCCGAAGAAGCCGCAGGCGGCGACCAGCCGAACGACAGCGCCGGAGGCGGCAGCACGCGCCAGCAGCAGCAGGCAGCCGACATGCACCGCGGCGGCACGGGCGGCAGCGGCGGCCTCGGCGGCGGTCGTCATGGTGCGCGCCGGCGTCATCGCGGCGGCGAGCGCGAGAGCCAACCGGCGTCGCGCCGCACAGACACTTCGATCAACATGGACGAGTTGCGCGAGTTGGCCGACTTGATCACCGCGCAGGGCTTCACCGAGTTTGAGATAGAGAAGGAAGGCTTTCGCCTGCGCCTCAGCCGCAACACTTACCAGCAAGCTTCGCCGCCGACGGGCAGCGCAACCGGCTCGGTCATTCCTTTCCCCACGCCGCCCACGGCTTCCGCGACGGCGACGCCGAACGCAACGGCAGGCGCGCATGCCGCGTCGTCCGCCGCTTCCGCCGCCGTGCTGGCCGACGCCCCGAACGCGGTCGAAGACCTGTTCAAGATCACTTCGCCCATCGTCGGCACGTTTTACCGCGCGCCCTCGCCTACTTCCGACGTGTTCGTCAAACAGGGCAGCCGCGTCGAACCGGAGACGGTCGTCTGCATCATCGAGGCGATGAAATTGATGAACGAGATACAGGCCGAAGTCACCGGTACGATTGAAAAGATTTACGTCGAAAACGGCCAGCCCGTCGAGTACGGGCAGGCGTTGTTCGGGATCAGGAAATGAGAGCCGTCAGTTGTCCGTGGTCAATTGTCCGTTGCAGGTGCTCGACGAGCGTTAAGCTATAGATGAATCATCCGAGACCAAGCGGCGCAAAACAACTGGTAACTAACAACTGACCACGGAAAACCGACCATTCGTTATGGCAATCGCCCCGCGCAAATTTCGGAAGATTCTGATCGCGAACCGCGGCGAGATCGCGTGCCGGATTATCTGGGCGTGCAAGGAGATGGGCATCCAAACCGTCACCGTCCACTCGGAGGCGGATCGCGATTCGCTGCACGTGCGTTTCGCGGATCAATCCATCTGCATCGGCGCGGCTCCTTCGGCGCAGAGTTATTTGAACATCCCCGCCGTGATCAGCGCGGCGGAGATCATGAACGTTGACGCGATCCACCCCGGCTACGGCTTCCTCGCCGAGTCGTCTTACTTCGCGGAGATTTGCGAGGCGTGCAACATCAAGTTCATCGGGCCGCGCTCGTCTGTCATCAAGTTGATGGGCGACAAGGTTGAGGCGCGGCGCGCGATGAAGGAAGCGGGCGTGCCGATTCTGCCGGGCAGCCCCGACCCGCTGGAGACAGAGGAAGAGGCCATCAGGCTTGCGCGCGAGATCGGCTTTCCGGTCATCATCAAGGCGGCGGCGGGCGGCGGCGGGCGCGGCATGCGCATCGTGCGCACCGAAGGCGAACTCGGACAGGCGTTGGAGACCGCTTCAAACGAAGCCCTCTCCGCGTTCAAGAACGGCGACGTGTATATCGAA
>DASPJG010000380.1:0-2179 GCA_035628755.1 Pyrinomonadaceae bacterium | reverse complement strand
CCTCTCGCTAACGCTGCGAATAATACTTGTCGATTTTTCCAACACTACTTGCTTGAATAACGCGACAGTTGTAACGGAAAAGCGCGCACGCTGGGCGGGATGTAAGGCTTGCCGCCGCGCTTCAAGCCCTCGCCCGTCAGGAGTTCGTTCGCCTTCATGCCGTAGACGGCCTCGTTGTCTTTGTTGTCGGGGTTGATGACGACGCCCTTGAGTTCCAACCCGGCGAAGAGACCCTTGCTGCGCGAATAGGAAAGTATCGCGGCGCGGAGTTGGATGTCGGTTGACGCGCTGGCCGCGCGCCCGACGGGGCCTGCGGCGATGCTGCCCTCGCCGCCGATCTCGAACTTGTCTTCCAACAATCCCTTGACCGCATCTTCGTTCATAAAGAGCAACACGAAGTCGGTCGAAGACGCGCCGAGTTGCGGGCCGATGCTGCCGCCGCCGAGGTTGAAGAACGCGGGCGCGCTCCACCCGCCGGGGATGCGACGGCTGATCACGCCGCGCCCTCCGCGCCCGCCGACGAGCAGGAAGCCCGCCTTGATCACGTCCGGGAAAACCGCGACGGCTTCGGCCTTGTCGATCAAGTCTCTGGGGATCGCGCGATCCGGCGTGGACATGATCTGCCGGAAAACTTTAGCGGCCTTGTTCGCCTGCTCGCGCGCTTCTTCCTGCGCCTTGCGTTCTTTTTTGGTGATCTGCGCTGTCGCGCCTGAGGCCGCTATGGTCAGTGCGAGCGCGCACCAGAGGGCGGCGGTCAGTCGTCTCCGAAATGATTTCATGCTTCTTCTCCTTGCGACTAAAAAAGGTGATGCGGCGGCGACACCGGAAGGGGGAGAACAAGCGTGTTCGCTGTCCGGCAGGGAGAAATCATTCGACTGTGTCGCGCCTTTAGTTATTACGCGCACATCTTAGCAAGCGGAGAGGGAAAGGGGAAAGGGTTAAAGCAAACAAAACGGCGAAGGGGAAAGGATTAAAAACTCGGGCGGCGCAGTTTGTTCCCGCCTCTCCCCTTCTCCGGCCATTGTCCGGTCTCAGAACGCGACGCTGTAACTCACCCCCGGATACTTGCTCTTCACCATGATGAGGGAGAAGGCATGACGGTTGTACGTGTAGTTCAGAATCGGGTGCAGATTGATGCCGTTATGCGTGACGAGCGCGGAGAAATTTTTGCTGAGTTGGACGTTGATCCCGCCGACGGGCAGAAACCTGTCCTGAAACGTGCCGTAGACCACGCCGACGTAAGGCGCAATCGGCAGCCCCGTCTCGCGCCGCAGGCTCTTGCTCAGAGTCAGGTAATAGGACTGACCCGAAGGCGTGCCGATGCGGTCGGAACTCGTGCCGACCATCAGCGCGGGACGCCGCTTCGTCTCCGTCAGAATAAGCAAGTTGGCGATGGGCGCAACTTCGTCCGCGCCCGGATTGTATTCCACGCCCGCCGTCAGGCGCGGGTGAAATTTGTAAGTCAAAGTTGTGCGCACGGTCGCGCGCGGAATCTGCTTCGAGAGCACGCGCATCCCGTAAACCCAACGCTCCTTTTGTTCGTTTCCTGCCCCGCTCACGGCGCGGCCTTCACCGGGTCAAGAAGGTCAAGAAGGCACGCTCGAAGCGTGCTCTTCGTGGTCGCCCGCGACCGGCGTTTTCGCCTGAGCTTCCGCGCGCCGCGCGGCGTCGTTTGCCGTCTCGCCCGCCTCTTCCTTCGCCGCCTGCGCCAGCAGTTCGTCAACCTTTTTCTTCACGTCGGCTTCCTTGATGACGCCGCTCTTGTGCCACACGACCCGGCCATCGCGCCCGATGATGACCGTGCCGGGCAGCACGGGCGCGAGTCCGAACCTTTCCATGTCGCCCGTGGTTGCGCCGAGCCAGACGGGGAAATTGAGTTTCGTCTCCTTGATAAACTGCATCACCTTCGCACGCGCCGCCGATTCGTCCGCCGATGCGCCGATGACCTGCACGCCGAGCGCGGCGTAGTTGTTCTGAATACGGGCGAGGTCGGGCATCTCCTTGCGGCACGGTTCGCAATAGGTCGCCCAGAAATTGAGCACCACGATGCGCCCGCGAAACGCGCTCAAACGCTGCTGTGCGCCGAAGAGGTCGCCGAGCGCGAGTTCAACTTCCGTGCCGAGCACTTTCGCGTCCTGCAAGACCGTGGCGGCGGGCGCACCGTTCGCGCCCGCGACAA
>DASPJG010000379.1:0-2039 GCA_035628755.1 Pyrinomonadaceae bacterium | reverse complement strand
ATGGCCGTCAACGCGCAGCATGCCTTTGAAGTTGGCCTCGCCGGTGAGGGTCGTGCCGTTGCCGACGAACCCGCTGAGAGTGCCTTCCTTGATGTCGCGCGCAAGCGATTCACTTTCGCTGACGGCGCGCGTCGTTGTCGGTTGAGTTTCGCTCATGTTCCGTGCTCCGGTTGAAGAGGGTTGATCTGCGGTCGTGGTGTTGCGACTCTGTGCGTCTGCCGCCGTGCCGTAGCCCGAAGTCGCCGGTTGGGGTTGCTCGCTCGGTTGCTCGCCGCCCGGTTGGTCTTTAATATTTCTTCCCGGTCTAAACATCTAAATCTCCCTTCACTATCTATGGAGTCAATGCGCTTGAAGGCGATGGAAATGGAAACAGGTCGTAGGGCTGCCTGTAGCGGCGGACGTTTACGGCGGCCAACTCGCAGCGGCGGCAGAAACTTCCGCGTCTCTACTTGCCCGTGATGATAACGGAAAAGCCATGAATCGTGAATCGTAAATTCGTGAATAGATGAAAGCGGGATTTTTCTATCCACGAGCCATGCCCTGTCTCTCTGGTCAAGCAGCGGAGAGATAAACTAAACTGCTGCGGCAATCAACGCCTACACATCATTGAATCGCTGTTTCACCACAGGAGAAGTTTATGCCGAACGAGATGGTCGAATTTAAAAGCAACGGCGGCACGGCTGAAGGTTATCTGGCCGTGCCTGAATCGGGCAGCGGCGCGGGGCTGATCGTCATACAGGAGTGGTGGGGACTCGTGCCGCACATCAAAAACGTGTGTGAACGCTTCGCCGCCGAGGGCTTCGTCGCGCTCGCGCCCGACCTCTACCACGGACGCTCCACCACTTCGCCCGACGAGGCAGGCAAGTTGATGATGGCTCTCAGCATCGAGCAGGCGGAAAAAGACTTGCGCGGCGCAATCGAGTACCTGCTCGCGCACGAGAGCGTCGAGGGCGCGACGGTCGGCACGGTCGGCTTCTGCATGGGCGGCGCGCTCTCGCTCTATGCCGCGTCGAAGAACGAACAGGTCGGCGCGTGCGTCGTCTTCTACGGCGGCCACCCGAAGGTCAAACCCGATCTCGAAAATATGCGCGCGCCCCTGCTCGGCCTCTACGCCGAACGCGACGACTTCGCCACGCCCGCGCTCGCGCGCCAACTCGAAGCGAAAATGAAATCGCTCGGCAAACAGGCGGAGATACACATCTACGACAACGCCGACCACGCCTTCTTCAACGACGCGCGCCCCGAAGTCTACAACCCGGAGGCCGCCGCCGACGCGTGGCAACGCACCATCCGCTTCTTCCGCGAACATCTGGGCGAGAAGCGATAAACCTCAGCACGCGGGCACGCGCAGGCGAGGCCGTTAAGTGCCGCCGCGCGCGGCTCAGCCGTCCACGCTTCTCTGCCGGGACACACGAACAAAAGGGCAAACCCGGCGTTTAGGGTTTGCCCTTTCGTTCATGCTGACTCTGCTGTTCCGGTCTGAAACCCGCGACCCGTGTCGCCTGTTGCCTAATCCAACTCGAAGGAGAACGAAAGCGCCGGACTCCCCCAAGTCCGACGCTTTCGATTTTTATTCCTCATTGAAGGAATGCTCGTTGCGAGAGAATATAGGCCGGTTGGCGCGGCGCAGGGTTGCAGGAGCGTTGAAAGTTTATTGCGATGTCGTTGCAGGCGTAGCGCGCGGTGCGGGCGGCGCGTTTCGCGGGTTGAACCCGCACGCGTTCTTCGGCGATACTCTGGCTTCGTCGCCATGTCGGAAGCGCGGCGACGCTTGAAAGTCAGGCCGGGGAGAAGTTTAGGGGCGCGCCGGGGATGGCGCGGCCTGCTGGTTGACATGTTTATCGAAAGCAAAATCAAAACTAAACTGCTGCGGCAGATGGGCGAGGCGATCAGCGACTTCGGCATGATCGCGGACGGCGACCGCGTGATGGTCTGCCTCTCCGGCGGCAAAGACAGCTACACGATGCTCGATCTTCTGCTCGACGTGCGCGAGCGCGCGCCCGTCCATTTCGACCTGCTCGCCGTCAATCTCGACCAGA
>DASPJG010000378.1:0-5825 GCA_035628755.1 Pyrinomonadaceae bacterium | reverse complement strand
GGTAGTTGCGCCAGCGGTCGAAGCGCGCGCCGCCCGCGAGCGTGAGACGCGGCGTGACCTGCGCGATCTCTTCTATGAAGACTCCCGCCGTTCGCTCGCGCCCGCCCGCGCCGACGAGGCTCGACGCGCGACCCTGCACGTAGGCGAGTTCGTCGCTCGCGCCGCGCACCTCGCGCGCGTCCAACCCCGCGACGAGCGTGTGTCTCCCGGCGAAGGCGCGCGACCATTGCGCCGTCAGCCCCGCCACCTGCGAGGGCGCGCGCTGCACGCGCGTGAGCGTCTCCGTGTTTCTGTCGGCGGCGACGGCGGTGAAGTTCTGATCGAAAAGTTGCGTGCCGCCGTAGAGGCGCACGCTCGCGCTGCCGCCGCGCGTGTGCGACCAATCGCCGCCCGCGCTCCACTGGCGCAGGTGCGTGCGGTTCGTCTGCAAGGGCGTCCCGTTCGCGCGCGATTCGCCGAAATACGAGGTGCGGAAAAACAGCCGCGCCTCTTCCGCGACGGCATAATCCAGCCTTGCGTCGAGGGCGGCGCGACGCGACCCGGCGGGCGTGTCCACGCGACCGCGTTCCGCCCTATCAACGATGATGTAGCCGCCCGTGCGAAACGTCTCCGCCGCGAGCGTTGCGCCCCAACGCCCGCGCCGTCCGCCCGCGAAGAGAGAAACGTCCGGCGTCTGCTGGCTTCCGTAAGACGCTTCGAGCGAGACGACGGGCGTTCCCTCCGCGGCCTGCCGCGTGAGGATGTTGATGACGCCGCCGAGCGCGCCGCTGCCGTAGAGATGCGAGAAGCCGCCGCGCAACACCTCTACGCTCTGCACGGACTCGCGCGGCACGCGTCCCCAGTTGATCCAGCCGCCAAACGGGTCGTTGAGAGGGATACCGTCCGCGAGGACGAGAGCGCGGCTCGCGCCGCTCGCGCCCGTCGCGCGCAGAGAGACGCCCTGCGTGGTCGGGTTCGCGGTGCGGCTGCCCGCGCGGCGAAACAACTGGAAGCCCGCCACCTGTCTGAGCGCGTCGTCGAGCGTGACGGCGGCGGTCGTGGAGAGTTCCGCCGCCGAGAGCGTGACGACGCTCGCCGCCGTGTCGCCGAGCCGTGTTTGCGTGCGCGTCGCCGTCACCGTCAACTCTTCCGCGAGCGGTGCGGGTGCGAGCGCCAACCGCAACTCTTCGACGCCTCCCCCCATCGCGCTCCACTTTCGTTCGAGCGGCGCAAAACCGCCCGCGCGCACGACGAGCACGACCTCGCCCGCAAGTTCGGGCGCATCGAAGGAGAACTCACCGCTCGCGTCTGTCGTCGCCTGCGCCACGACGGACGAACCGACTCTCAGGGAAACCTCCGCGCCCGCGACCGGGGCGTTAGTTTCATCCGACACGATTCCCTTGATCGATTTCCCTTGAGGCGCGGTCTGGATCGCGGTGGCGGCACGCGCGCCCGTGGCAAGGAGACACGAGAGCGCGCAGGTGAAAATGATGAGCCGCACGCCCGCGCGCAGGAAGCGCATCGGCGTGCCGGAGAGCGCGGGTTGGCGCGACCTCTGGGCAAACGCCGGAAGGCGGCGAGGCGCGTTGCGTGCGTCGCCGATCCTCGCGGCAAGGCAGCGGCAACGCGGTTTCACGTCGCCGCTGCCTTGCCGCTGCACGTCAACGTGCGGCGGCATCAAGGTTTGATCGCGATTCCCCACGCGCCGTCTCCCGCCTTGATGGTTGTGATGACTTGATTCGTCGCCGTGTCTATCACGGCGTCGGTGTTGCTCGTTTCGGGGGTCACGTAAACCCCGCGACCGTCGGGGCTGATCGAGACGCCTTCCGGCTCGATGCCGACGACGAGCGTGGCTCCCGTCCGGCCTATTCTTCTAAGCGCGCGCCACGCTCCAATTCGCTCACCTTCTTCTTCGTCTCGTTCAGGGAGCGCGTCAGAGACCTGATGGTGCGTCTCAGTTCGAGTTGCGTCATCACTTGCTGGCTGAGCACGCGCAGGGCGGCCATCTGCTCCGGCGTGATCTCGCGCGGGTAGCGGTCAATCACGCAGAGCGTGCCGAGGCTGAACCCCTCGACCGTGGTGAGCGGCGAACCGGCGTAGAACCTGATGTAAGGGTCTGCGCGGACAAGCGGGTTGTCGCGGAAACGCTCGTCGTCGAGCGCGTCGCGGACGACGAGCGGGCCGGGTTGCTTGATGGCGTGGGCGCAAAATGAAACGTCGCGCGCGGTCTCTGCGAATGAAAGCCCGACCCTCGACTTGAACCATTGCCGGTGCGCGTCCACGAGCGTGATGATCGCGATTGGCGTGTGGCAGATGTAGGCGGCGAGTCGTGTGATGTCGTCGAAAGTTTGTTCGGGTTCGGTGTCGAGCACCTCGAATTGGTGCAGGACTTCGAGCCGCGCCGCTTCGTTCGCCGGAGACTGCGATGCCATATCCTAATCCTTCTCCTGAGTTCGCCCGGAGACATGTGCATCTGTCTGCCGTGCCGTCGCCGCGCGGGTAAACTCAAAACTTGTCTGGCTGGTAAAACTTGAAGCCTGCATTATACAGAACGCCCCGTATATTTTTAGACTTCCGCCGCCGCGCTTCTCACAACGCCGCCGTCCGGCCATTTTTTAGTGGCGGCAGACGCGCCGATGTCGTTATAGTTCATGTAGCGGCGCACGGTCTTCGACGTGCGAAGGGCATTGTCGGAGGCAGACGCCGGACGGTTTCATGCTGCGAGAGATACAGAACGTCAAACACATTCCCGGCCAGGGGGCACGTCGTTGGTTCAACGACGAACACTTTGACCTGTTCGTCTGGTACGACGCGGGCGGGGGCATCCTCGGCTTTCAACTCTGCTTCGACAAAGACACGAGCGGCGAACGCGCCCTCACCTTTACGGAAGCTGCGGGCTATTCGCTCGACTACGTGGCGGCGGAAGCTTCCGTGTGCGATATGGGATCGCCCATGCTCGTGCGCGGGGGCAAGTTCTCCCGCCAGCAGTTGCTCGATCAACTCGGTCGCCGGGGCGAGGCGTTGGAGCGTTCGCTCTACGAGTACGTCAGGGAGAAACTGGAAGAATGCCCGGCTCTGCCGTCCGGCGAAGCCTCGGAAGCTGCGTCGAGACCGTGAGCAGCCACGGCCAACGGCGAACAACAGACGCGCCACGCGACGCCGGTTATGCCCGCCGCAGTTTTCGAGTTTGTCGAGCGTCACCCGGAGAGAAGACGCGCCGTTAAATCGCCGGTTCGACTTCGTGCTTTCAAGTCTAAACTTTTTCGAGGGACTCTTATGAAGACGCGCTGTTTCATGGTCGCCTGTCTCGCGCTCGTCGTCGCGCTTAATCCGCGCCTGTCTGCGGCGCAGGAGACGGACGCGCCGCGTTTCGAGGATTACGCGGCGGCGGTCAGCCGCGAGCAGGTCGCCCCGGTCAATCTGCGCAGCCACCCGCTGGCGCGCAAATACCGGACGATGCTTCGTGATGCACGCAGGGAAGAGGGCGTCAACTTCGCAGGCCATTACACGCTCGCGTCCACGGGCTGCGGCACGGGCTGTTCCATCGGCGCGATCATTGACGCGCGCACTGGCCGCGTCTATTTCCCGAAAGAGTTGAACGGGTGGACGAGTATCGTCGGCGATTACGACCCACCGGAGGGCGAAGACCTCTGGACGTTCCGCCCGCACAGCAGGCTGCTTCGTGGTCTCGGGCGTCCGAACATCGGCAAGCCGGGCGAGGAGCGTCATGGGGCGAGCGGCATCTATTACTACGAATGGACGAACAACCGCCTGCGGCTGGTGAAGTTCACACACGTCGGCTCTTATCCCGAAGCCGACCCGCCCCGAAAACGTTAAACTGAAGCAGCGCGCCCGGGCGCGAGCCGCTCCGCTATTCGCGCCCGCCGCCGGTTGTCGCGGGCTGAACGTCGCGGTAGGCGAAACTTCGCTCGACGGAAGTGAGCGGCTGCCCGTCCGCTTCGGCGTAAGGGTAGATGAAATAGTTGAGCGGGATGCCCTGCTGCTGCGGGTTGAGCGTCAGGTCGCGTCCCGTGGTGAACTCCACGCGGTTCTCGTCGTGCGCGCCGAAGAAGTATTCGCGCCGCGAAGGGTCTTTGGCCGCTTCCGACGCGTCTACGGGAACCCAACCGATGCCTTCGGCGTAAAACTCCGCCCAGCAATGATAGCCGCTGACCTGCCCCGCGCCCCTGTCCGTGGGCAACGGAAAGCCGATGGCGAAACGCGCCGGGATGCCGAGGGCGCGCGCGTAGCCGATAAAGATCGCGTGGAAGTCGGTGCAGTTGCCGCGGCGTGCGTCGCAGGCGTAGTAGATGTCGCCGCGCCCCCAGCCCTGCCCGCTCTTGTCGTACTTCACCGTCGAGACGACGTGATTGTAAATGGCGCGCGCCCGCTCCAAATCCGTCTTCGCGTCCGCCGCGTCCACCACTTCCTGCGCCCACTGGCGCACTTTCCCGTCAATCGGCACGAGCCTGTCGGGTTCGAGCCAACGCGCCATGTACGGGTCGCGCTCCTCGCGCACGGCGGGGCGGGCGGTCTGCCTCAGTCTCTCCTGTATGTGCTCTCTGCGCACGGCGTTGAAGCGCATGGTGACGGTCAGGCCGGACGGCGGCGGGTTGTCAAGGCTAAGATGCATGACTCTGTTCCCGTACTGCGCCGTGTGCATCTGGTAGGGGTGCGGGGAATCAATGTTGAGTCCGGTGATTTTCTGGTGGGGGGTATCGTGCGGGACGGGAATCCAGAGGTCAACTTTGCGCGCTCCCGCCGGAATCTGCCTGACCGTGGCCTTGTACTCGAACTCGAACTGCCGCTCCCTCGGAGCGACGGGCGAACTCGCTTGTGGCCGGACTTTAGGCCGCGTCGCTTGCTGCTGCCGGCGCGTGCGTTGCGCCGATGCGCTGCCGGAAAAGTTGAAGGGGATGCCGCAGACGAGTGCGGCGAGAATGAGTGTGAATCTTTTCATGTTGACGAGTGGCTCGCTTTCCTCAGGCTCGGGGAAGCGTGCGACTCGTCGCGGTCGTGGTTAGACGAAGTGCGGCGGCGCGCTCACCGGCCTGTGCAGATGTAGGTCGTGTGCGCTCCCCGCCGGGGAGGCCGTCCGACCGGCTCAGTTGAAGTTTGCGTAACCCGCCGGGGTCGGACTGGCGGATTTGACCGGCGGCCTGCGATTAGCGTTTTTCATGTTCAGCCTCTTCTCCATATCACAACGCGTCTGGTTGAATTCCTCGCCCTGCCTTTGACGGCGAAGCGAAGAACCTGATGCAAAGCAAGTGCGTTCCGGTTACTTTTGCTCGGGATTGTGCAACGCGACCGGGGGCGAGGTCAAGAAACCGTGCTCGTTTGCGTGGCGGCGATTTACGAAGCGGTGCGGCTCAGGCCGGACGCGCCGGGTAAGCGGCTGGCCTTCGAGGGGCGGTGCGGCTAGAGGAGGAACCTTTCAAACTTCTCTTTGACGACCGGGTAGCACTCGCAGGCGAAGGCTTCAAGCCCCGGGCGGTCTGCGATCCTGATGCGACCGTGGTTGTATTGAATGAGGTTTCTCTCCTGAAGATGAGAGGCGGCCTCGCTCACGCTGGCGCGGCGCACGCCGAGCATGCTCGACATGAACTCGTGCGTTAGTTCAAACTCGTCCGAATCCAGACGGTCGCGGAACATGAGCAACCAGCGGGCGAACCGCGCCTCGATGGCGTGGCGCGCGTTGCACACGACGGAATGCGAAATTTGCGCCATCAACGCGTGCGTGTAGCGCAAGAGCGCGCTTTGCAGCACGCCGCCGCGGCGAAATTCCTCTTGCAGCGGGACGGCCTTCAACTTCAACGCGCCGCCCGTGGATTGCACGGTGGCGGTCT
>DASPJG010000377.1:0-3108 GCA_035628755.1 Pyrinomonadaceae bacterium | reverse complement strand
TGCCGGGGTCAACGTTGATATACGGGTCGAGTTTCATGAGCGTGACGGTCAGGCCGCGCGCTTCGAGCAAGCACCCGATGGACGACGCCGCGAGACCTTTTCCCAGACTCGAAACCACTCCGCCCGTGACGAAAATATATTTAGGCATCTCTCTCCTCGGTATTGGCCGAACCCTGTCTATCCGCGCCGGGTTCGGCTATCTCGTCGCCGTTGCCCGGAATCTTCTTCTTGTTGTAATAACCGTGTTTCAAATCCTGCTGCACCTCGATGGCCTGCGCGCCCTTCGGGTGTAACCATTGCTGCAACGCGAACATCGCGGCGCGCGTGTGCGCTCCCTCGCGGGCGCGACGCTGAAATTCTTCCTCCGAAACCTGTTCGGGCGGCGAACCGAGCCGCGCCGCCGCAAACAGGCCGACCACGATAATCAACAGGATGCACGCTAAACCGATCCAGTCGTTCATAAGTGCCAGTCGCTCATAAGCCACAGAGACGTGCGAGCGCGACCGCCGCTTTCGCGTCCGGCGCAAACAGATCAGGACGCGCCGTTGCGGCCCGTGATGTTGCGCTCGACCGTCGCCGCCAGACGATCCAGCCGCGCGTTAGTGGCCGCAATCTGTTCGTCCAGACGGGCATTCGATTCCGCGATCATTTGCTCGCCGCGCGCCTGAGCCTCGGCCAAACGCGTCATGCTCGCCGTGACGATCTGGATGAACTCTGATTGCGTCTCCGCGTAAATCTGCAACTGCCTGCTCGTCTCCGCGATCTGCTGGCTGGTCTGTTCCAACCGAACGTCGGAGGCGGCCTGCCGTTCTTCAAAAGCGACTTGCCGTTCTTCAAAAGCGGCCTGCCGTTCTTCAAAGGCGGCTTGCCGCGCGTCGAAGGCGGCCTGGCTCTTTACCAGAAATTCGAGGGCGCGTTCCATCTCTTCGTTGGTCATGTGAGGCTACCTTCCTTTCAAATTGTCCGTGGCGGCAAATAGTGCGCGCACACGTTCGAGGTCTTCGGGCGTGTCCACACCGATTGACCTTTCCGCCGTTTCCACCACGCGGATTTTCGCGCCGTGTTCGAGCATGCGTAGTTGTTCGAGCGATTCGGCGCATTCGAGCGCAGACTGAGGCCAGCGCGCGTATTCTAACAAAAAGGCGCGGCGGTAGACATAAAGCCCCGTGTGCTTGCGAAAGGTGGCGAGCAGAGCCGGTTCGACTTCGAGCGCGGCGGCCAGTGAGCCGAATTTGTGCGCCGCCTCGCGCGGGTACGGGATCGGCGAGCGCGAAAAATAGAGCGCGTGCCCGCGTGCGTCGGAGACGACTTTAACCACGCCGGGACTCAGCACATCGCCTGCGCTGGCGACGGCCTCGCACGTCGTCGCGCAGGCGGCTTCCGCGTCGTCCTGCAAGGCGGCGACGGCGCGTTCGATAGCGCGCGGGGAAATTTGCGGCTCGTCGCCCTGCACGTTGACGATGATGTCGAAACTCTCGTCGAGCGTGGCGGCGGCTTCGGCGAGACGGTCGCTGCCGCTGGCGTGATCCGCGCGCGTCATCATCGCCTCGTAACCGGCGGCGCGCACCGCATCGCGGATGCGCTCGTCGTCGGTTGCAACCAGCACGCGCGAGACGTTTCCAGCCATGCTCGCGCGTTCGCAGACGCGCACGATCATCGGTCGCCCGCAAATATCCAGCAGAGGTTTTCCGGGCAGCCGGGTCGAGTTGAAGCGCGCGGGAATGATGGCGATGGCGGAAAATTGGGCTGGCGAGTCCGTGTGGTTCACGGGATTGCAAGATAGCTTGAGGGGCGGGCGGGTGTCAATGAAAAGCAGATGAAAAGGGTCTGGGTTCAGGGGAAAAGGAGCAGAGGCGGGCGCGGCTCGGTTTTCCGCCCTCGCTTCCCCTTTGCCCTTTATCCTTTCGCCTCTTGCCTTTGAGCGGTTTGACACCACACATTCTGCGGGCTACGATGCGCAAAGTTTTTCAGCTATGATTTCCGGGTGCAAAGTGCGGCTTGTGCGGATTCGCGTTTGAGCCTTTTAGACTGTGCCGACTATTTACTCTGTTCCATTCGCCATTTACTGAGTTATGGGATTTCAAACTACGGCCATACACGCGGGGCAGGAGCCCGACGCGACGACGGGCGCGGTCTCCGTGCCGATTTACCAAACTTCAACCTACGCGCAGGAAGGACTCGGCAAGCACAAGGGCTTCGAGTATGCGCGCACGCAGAACCCGACGCGCCTCGCCCTCGAACAGAACATCGCCGCCCTCGAAGGCGCGCGCTTCGGCTACGCCTTCGCCTCCGGTATGGCCGCCATCGACGCGACGCTGCGCCTCGTCAAAGCGGGCGACCACGTCATCGTCTCCGATAACACTTACGGCGGCACGTATCGCCTCTTCTCGCGCGTGCTCTCAAACTACGGCATCGAGTTCACCTACGTTGACACGTCGGATGCGTCGAACGTCGAGGCCGCGATCCAAGACAACACGCGGATGGTCTTCGTCGAGACACCGACCAACCCTGTGATGATGGTGACGGACTTGCAAGCCGTCTCCGACATGGCGCACGCGCGCGGCGTGCGCGTGGTGTGCGACAACACGTTTCTCTCGCCCTACCTGCAACGCCCGATGGAGTTCGGCGTGGACATCGTCCTGCACTCGACGACGAAATATCTGAACGGCCATTCGGACAGCGTCGGCGGCGTGGTTGTCCTGAACGACGAGCAGGACGCCGAGTGGATCAAGTTTATCCAGAACAGCGCGGGCGCGATTCTGTCGCCCTTCGATTCATGGCTCATCATGCGCGGCACGAAGACGCTCGCCCTCCGCATGGAACAGCACGACAAGAACGGTCGCGCCGTCGCCGCCTTTCTCGAAGAACACCCGAAGGTGCAGAAGCTTTACTATCCGGGGTCGCTCTCACATCGCCAGCACGATCTGGCGAAGCGGCAGCAGCGCGGCTTCGGCGGCATGGTCTCCTTCGATGTCGGCTCGCTGGCGAACGCGCGCGCCGTGCTCGAAGGCGTCCGGCTCTGCACGCTCGCCGAAAGTCTCGGCGCGGTGGAATCATTGATCTCGCACCCGGCGACCATGACGCACGCCTCCGTGCTCCCCGAAACGC
>DASPJG010000376.1:0-2001 GCA_035628755.1 Pyrinomonadaceae bacterium | reverse complement strand
GCAGATGCGCGGCAACGAGATCAAGGGCAAGCGCACGGCCAAGTGGTCGGCCGACGGCAGCGCCCTCGAAGTCAACGACAAGGCCAACGTCGAGACGCCCAACGGCGCGATGACCTTCGAGACGGCGACCAAGTGGGCGCTCTCCGACGGCGGCAAGACCTTGACCGTCGAGAGCACCCGCAACACGCCGAACGGCCCGCGGACTTCCAAGCGCGTGTACGCGAAGAAGTAAAAGAGCCGTGACAGCTAAACCGTGACGGGTGGCAAGTAAGAAAACCTGTTTTCTTACTTGCCACCCGTCACGGTTTACGCTTACCGTTCCCCTCCTGCCGCCCTTCACGGTTTACCCGTCGCGGCTTTTCTGAAACGAAACGTCGCGGCATTCGTATAAAAGTCCGTCCGGAAGTTTCCCGCGTTTTCGGAACCCCTACCTTTTTCGAGGAGACATATTCGATGAGAAGCAGACTGTTGGCGGCGGGCATCGTGCTCGTCGCGTTGGCGCTGGCGGTTTCGGCCGCGGCGGCGGCGAAGGCCGATTTCTCCGGGACGTGGGCGCTCGACGTGAGCCGCAGCGAGGGGCTGCCGCCATCCCTCCAGCAGACCGTGACGATCACGCAAGAAGGCGACAAGATCGATATGGTCATCAAGCAGAAGACCCCTCAGGGCGAGCGCACCATCAACGATAGCTTCATGCTCGACGGCAAGCAGGCGGCCTTCAACCCGCCCGCCCCGCCGCCGCCCAACCCGCAGCCCAAGAACGGCAAGCGCACCGCCCGCTGGCTCCCCGACGGCGGCATAGAGGTTCACGACCTCTGGGACGTGGACACGCCGGACGGCCTCGACACGATGGAGATGAAGCGCAAGTTCACGCTCGCGCCCGACGGCAAGACCTTCACCGTCGAGCAGAGCTTCAAGGGCATGATCGGCCTCTCGCAGACCAAGCGCGTGTACGTCAAGCAGGGGTGAAAAAGCCGTAAACCGTGACGGGTGGCGGGTGACAAGTAAAAGCAGTGAATCGTAAATCATTAATAGAAAGGTGTGACTTTCTCTATTAACGATTTAGGATTCACGATTCACGGCCCTTTCCTGTCACCAGTCACCGTTCACCAGTCACGGCTTTTCTAAATCAAGCGGGCGGCGACTCTCGGCGTAGAGAGTCGCCGCCCGCTTTGTTTTCGTTTCGCGGGCATTGGCGAGACCCGCCCCGCGAGGTCAATCAGCCGCGTGCGCTACTCGATGGTGAACTTGACGCGCTGCGTAGCGCTGGCTTTGGCGAGGCGGTCGATGGAAGTGAGTTGGAGCGTGTAGCGGCCGGCCGGCAGATCGGCGAGCGACAACTCCGCGGCGTAGGGCAGGGCCGAAAAGTCGGTCACGCCCTCGGTGCTGATCTTCTTGAGCGGCGTGGTCACGACGGGCTGATCGTCTCGGAGAATCAGTAGTTGGATCGCCGCGTCGGGCTGCCCCGCGCCGCCGAGCATCGGGTTGTAGACGTGGACGAGGAAGCGCATCTTCGCGTCGCGCGTGAAGCGGCGGTCGGGCGTGAGCAGCATCCCCCCTTCGGCCGCCGTCGTCGCGTCGTTGGCCGTCGCGGGGCGGCCGCCGATGAAGATGCTGCTCAGCGCGAACTGGCCGCGCGCCATGCTCGGCACTTCGATCCACTGCACGTCGCTGCCGGTGCGCCCGTTCTTCGGGTCGCGGCTGGCGGCGCGCACCTGATAGAGGCCGGGCTTAACGAAGGCCCGCAGGTTGACGACGAGAGGGTGCGTTTGCGCGGCGGTCGTGCCCGGCCGCGCCGTGACGGTGACCTGACGCTGGAAGGTCTCGAACGCCTTGCCCTCGGTGTCGTAGAAGGCGATGAGCAGTTCGGCGCGGTCGGTGGGCGGCGGAACGCCGGCCGCGGTCGGCGTCGCCTCCAGTTCGACCTGCACCGAGGCGTTTAAGACGATGCGGTCGTCCGGCGCTTTCGCGTAGTTGAGCGTCAGCGTCGTGGGCACGCCGACG